>DAOL01000017.1:0-12665 GCA_002501845.1 Nitrososphaera sp. UBA217 | reverse complement strand
TTCTGATGTCGTTGCTCATCATCATGTTAAAGAGGGAGTTGCTGGTCTTGTCCTGTCCTTCCTTTTCTTGATCCTTCTCTGCCTCGGTCAAGTCCGTGCCTATCTGGACGGTTGTCACATTTAAACATGAATATATTAGACAGCGATGCGCAATTTCTGGATGTGAGGGCGCCGTTCAAGGGAGAGGACTATTTCTGCAGCGAAGTAAACACCAACACTCAAAAGGTCGAACAGGCGTACCTTGAAGCGATTAGGCCTGCCATAGCAATGCGCAAGGCCGACGCCATGCTGGGCGACGGCACGGTGACGCAGGTAGACACCTTCGATCCGCAGAACGTGCAGCAGTTTTACCAGCTGCTGGCAAGCTCGCTTGAAGATTGGAAATTCGGCGGAATTTCAAAATCAGCGACGGAAGACCTGCACAGGTTCTACTGCCAGTTCACAAAAGAGGTTGACAAGTATTACATCAGTGGCTACTTTGGTGTCCAGTTCCATGTCCTGCCGTACTACAGAGTGCACAAGCGGGTAATAGACATACAGAAAGAGCTGGCGAAGATCGCAGACGATGCGACCGTTGTTTTCAAGAATATGACAGGGGCTGCAGACAAGGCGCTTGCGTCCGAGCTTGAAAAGCGCGGATACGCTAGCCTAGAGTTCCAAGAGCTTTTTACGAAAATGTTTGATGACGAAAAGCTGGTCAAGGAGCTTGACGAAAAGGCGTCGGCAGTTGAAAGCCGATTTCCCGAATTTGGTGAGATGGGCGAGAGAAAGACTAGGCTTTTCGCAGAACTGAACGGCCTGTTAATCGAATTGTACCAGACGTCGCCGGTATTGATAGACTATAACAGGCTCATGCAAGGAGAAGAGGGCGTCACCTCCTACTTTGACATCGAGCATGTCAAGAACAAGAAGACAAAGGCAAGGGAAGCGTACCTCGATACTGCAAAGATAAAGAAGGATGATACTGACGCAGTCGTTGCCGAGCTTGATAGTGCTGCAAAAGCTCTAAAAAAGATCAGGTTGCCCTAGATCTCCTCTTTCACCGCACTCTAGATTCCTCCAGGTGTTAATAACTGAAGTGCAAGCGATCTATACTGCTAATCGCTTTGGTGCACATATTCGTCGATGTTTAGCCCTTCGCGAATTTCTTCAGGAGGCACATCGGAAGAACCGGTCTTTCGTCTGCGGCTCTGCTTGGCAAAGTAGACAACCCTCTGTGGGAACGGCATTTCAATTCCATTGCCGTCAAGCTCTCTTTTGATCTGTTGTATGATCTGCTTTCTAGTGTCAAACCAGACAGAGAATGGGACCCAGCACCACACGTTGATGTTAACTGCCGAGTCGCCAAGGCTGTCCAAGTAGACATCAGGCTCCGGCTCGACCAGCACTAGTGGAGTCTCCTTCAGGCTCTTTCTGATTATCCCCACCACCTTGCCGACATCCTCCTTGTAGGCTATGCCTACACTTATCTCAACCCGCCTAGCTACTGCGCTCGAGTAGTTCCTGATCTCTGACAGGAACACGTCAGAATTAGGCAGCCTGACATAAGTACCGTCAAACATGCGGAGCCGCGAAGAAAGCGTTGTTATCTCGACCACGATGCCGGCTACGTCCGGCAGCTTGCCCGTTATGAGGACAGGGTCGCCTATCTTCATTGGTTTGTCAATTTGCAGGAAAATGCCAGATATCAAGTTTGAAAAGAGCGATTGTGTAGCAAAGCCGATAACGATGCCAGCTATGCCGCCTGCAAAAAACAGACCTGATAGGTTTAACCCTGATACTCCCAATGCTGACAAAAGCGCGATTGCTATTATTACATAGTAGGTCACTTTGCCAATGGTCTTGCGGGTGTCCGGGGGGACGTGTGAGCTAATATATCTCGTCATAACAATTCGGGCTGAATGTGCTATCGCAAAGCCGGCTACTATTATGACTACTGTCAGCAGTATGGTAAGGGGCGCAATAGGCGTCCCAAATACTTCTATGGTTCCCGGAATCCCAAACCACGATGAGGTCACGTTTTCTGCTGACAAACTCGTCATGTATGCAACGATGTATTATATTGGTTTTAGCAGAAGGTTTACAAATGATGGTTTTTGAATTGTGCGATGTGGAAGATCTCTTCGGTCAGCACCGGTTGCAGTCCAAGACTACAAAGGACTACAAGCTTGTTTTTGGAGAAAGCAGGATCGAGATCAGCAGCGTCGGCTCCGCGCTTTCTTACAAGCGGTATGCGGGGGCCGACCTTGCTGCCGAAGCAATGATAGTTTCAAACGAGGACCCCGTTATGATTGGAGTCTTCCCAATTCCGCCGCTTTTTACCCCCACAGCGGTTGCAAAGAACGTATTCCTGAAGTTCAATACGCCTGTAATAGTGGATCAGAGGAGCCAAGCGGTTGTCTATGGAAAAATGCCAGTCGAGATAGGCATCTACCGCCAATCAAAAGATGAAGTACTCCTTGACTCGTTTTCGCGCAAGCGCCAACAGTACGCGCTTTACGGCTCGCCGGAAAGTGGAGTTGTGTGCCGCTATATTGAAACGGAGGTCAGTACGAACAATGACGACATGAAGCCCACAAAATACGAAGAAGCGTTGGTGCGTATCAGGATCAAAAATGACATAGACAACATTGTCAAGGTGAGTAAGGTGATAATCCCTATGGATGGAGTGGTGCTGGATCATGCGCACGACGATGCTTGGCTACCGGGGAGCGTAGAGATGGATCTCAGCACGTCCTTTGGGAAAGATATGGTGCACGTGCGCCTCATGAGCACCAAGGTAAAGCGTTCCGACAAGACAAGCATCAGGGCAAGAAAAGAAGAGACGCTCGTCTTCCTGATGGACGCAGGCTATTAGATTTCATGTATTAGCTCTGACAGGTTCCTCTTTGGCTTTGCATGTAACATCTTTTGCGGGTATCCAAGGCACAGCATGCACCCCGGCACAAGGTCAGTGCCAATCGCCTGCATCGCCTTTTGCTCATCTATCATCCCGATCCATACAGAGCTCAACCCCAACGCGTGGGCTGCTAGCTGCGCATACGCGGCCGCTAGCGTGGCGTCCTGCACGGAGAACTTTTTGATGATGTGCGCTGGAAAATTCATCTTGACCCTTTCAGGATTCATGCAAAAGATAAGCAACACAGGCGCGTTCACATACGGCTGGTTGTTGGCGGCTTCTACAAGTTTGAGCTTGACATCTGGATTCTTGATGTTGTAAATCTCAAATCCCTGAAAGCCGCCTGCTGTGGGCGCGGTATCGGCTGCGGCAAATATCATTTCCAGTTTCCAGTCCTCGACCTGCCTGTCTTCGAACTTGCGCTGGGACCTGCGATTTAGCATCACGTTGAAGAGGTTGGTCTGGAGAACATCTTCCACCTCCGAGGGTGCCTCTTCCCTTTTAGGGTACAGCTTTATGTTTTCTTCACCGGAGTACATCCTTGAAAAAATGTCACTAGGGTACATCAATACATTTAGGAAGGCTCCTGCAATAAAGATTTTGTATCCTGATAAGACTGAAATAGTGTCTTAGTCGATTATGCATGTCGGCAATGGTTCAAACAAAAAAGATGGTCCTTGAAGTGGTGATAGAAATTGACGTCCCAGTAGATATTGTTCAAGACCGACGCAGGATAAAGGCTGTCGAGGACGGTCTTGGCCGCAGCATTTCAAAGGGCCTGTACGATCAAGGAGTCTCATTCCAGATAAAGAAGATAGGCTCCAAGATAAGATAACGCGATGCGAGTCGTCGTCTCATTTTATCTGTCGGAATACCGTCGACATGAAAGGAAGCAAAATTCGAATAATAACATCGTTGGGAGAAAAGAAATAGAATAAATACCTTGAAATCAGATTTTAAAGTAACATGGAATGCGCAGTATATGATACATATGTTACGAAGAAGGACGGCAGAATAATGCACTTTGACGTCGTTGTGGAAACGAGCACTGTCCAAGAAAAGGCAATCGAGTACGGCAAGGAGTACCTTTCTCACTCCGGTCAAGCTGGTCAAAAGATGACTTCAGAAGAATGCCAGTTCTGTCACATTCAGGCGGCGCCGCCTTTCGTGGAAAAAGCCATCAAGCAAAACGGTTACTGGATACAAAAGATGGAAGGCTGTCCTCAATAGGGCTTTTTCCTATTTTTCATTAATCGCCAATAGGTCTACGATTGGCCAGGTTTCCAAACTTTCTCTATGAATTCTGAAGTTAATGACATCAAACCACAACCTAACAAAAAGATTGTTAAGATTCCATTTTTAAGCTAAGAGTCTCACGCACAACAACCGAACGGCACAAATTATAATTAAGGCCTCCACTGCTGATGCATTGCAGAACAATGAATGACGAAAGTATGTGGAACCCTGACAAAAGGCAGAGGATGCCCAAGGCCGAGGAAATCCTCAAGGCTAGAGAATTGCTGTCAGGGACTGTCAGAAAGACGCCGCTCCAGAGTTCCAGGACTTTCTCAGGACTCGCCGGCACAAATCTCTTTATGAAGCTGGAATGCCTGCAAGTGACTGGCTCGTTCAAAGTGCGCGGAGCGTTTGTCAAGGTGAGCAAGCTTTCTGACAAGCAGGCAGGCTATGGAGTAATTGCGGCATCAGCAGGCAATCACGCACAGGGAGTAGCCTATGCCGCTGCGATAAAAAAGATCCCATGCACGATCATCATGCCGCAAAACGCATCCCCGGCCAAAGTGGCCGCGACCAGATCGTACGGCGCCAAAGTCGTTAGACGAGGAGCGAACTATGACGAAGCGTGGGAGGCCACACAGGAGATCGCCAAGGCAGAGGGGAAGACAATAATTCATGCTTTTGACGATCCTGATGTCATCACAGGCCAAGGAACAATAGGCCTCGAAATCTTGGAAGACCTGCCGGACGTTGATAGGATATACCTGCCGCTGGGCGGCGGCGGCCTTGCCGCAGGTGTTGCGATTGCAGTCAAGTCGAAAAAGCCGAACGTCAAGATAATTGGCGTTGAATCGAAAGCCTTTCCTGCAATGAAGGAATCTATAGCCAAGGGCTCGCTCCAGTCTACCAAGCGAGGCTACAGTATTGCGGACGGCATTGCTGTGAAACAACCAGGCAAGTTGACGTACGAGATCGTGAGCAAGTACGTGGACGATGTTGTGCTTGTTGAAGATGTGTCCATAGTCAAAACTATGTTTCTCTTGATGGAGCGCGCCAAGTTGGTGGTGGAGCCTGCAGGTGCAGCAAGCCTCGCGTACCTACTCTCGAATGGCGGCCCCGCAGGCAGAAATGACAAAGTCACAACGATTCTGTCAGGGGGCAACGTCGACATGTACCTACTTGGACAGGTGGTGGCAAAGGGACTGATGCAGATGGGCAGGATGCTCAAAATCTTCATACTGCTTCCGGACAAGCCTGGTGCATTGAAGGGCGTGGTGGACAGCATCTCAGAGCTGAGCATCAACATCGTTGAGGTTGAACACGACAGGCTTAGTTCTCACATTCCTGCCGGGACCGCCGGTGTTTACTTGAGCCTAGAAATGGAGGACAAGAAGCACGCGCAGCGTCTGATAGAGTTCCTGAAGCAAAAAGGGATAGAGTTCAAGGTAATTAGCTGACGTAGTCGTATTCTCTGAATCCTGCCTTGTCTGCAGTGATGCCGCCCAGCTTGACCAGCACGAATTCTTTGTGGGCCCTAACAACTGAATCAGTAAACGCGCGCTCGTTCCGATGAAGTCTTTCATACTCTTCCATAGAGAGCTTTTGACGCGGGCCAACGTCCTCGTCCAAGTCCATCTTGCTCACGACCTGCTTGTACTCCGACTCTATCACGCCGCTGAATACCATAGCGCTGCTTCCGCTGCCGTATGAGCCAAAGCCGACCCTCTTGCCTGCTAGTTCTGTTCCTTTTTTGAACTCAAACTCTAGTAAGCTTCTCAGGCCCATGTACATCGACGCAGTGTAGAGGTTACCGATGATTGCCGAGGCTTCAAGCGAAGTGGCCATCTTTTTCTCGTACACCTCGTCGTAGAATGACGTCTGCATGAAGGCACGCCTGAACTGCTCGTCTGCTTTCATGAATTGGGTGTCAGCTAGAATTGACTCGATCGTTCCGCGCGCGTCTTTTGGCTGCGGCTCTGTAGTCCCGATTTCCTTTATGACGTGCTTCCAGCGCGGCAGATGACGCCATTCGTGCCTCAGTAGGTACGCGAGTGCCTTCTCGCCCATCTTCCGGTACGGGAGGTGCACCGCGAAAAAGTCAATGTGGTCGGTTATGGATTCGCCGTCCTTGAGCTTGATTAATCCGGACTTGATTGCCTTTTCCTTGTAGGCATCAAAAGCCTTCCTTACGGATATCAGGTAAAGCAGATTGGAATAGCTTCCGTTCACAAGCGGCGTTTCCTTGCCAAATGGGCGGTAAAAGTCATATTCGTTCTTGATAGTAGTAGAAGCGACCTTTTGGTCAAAGGCCATCAGCCGCGGCTTCTCTTTGACAAGTAGGGCGACTGCGCCGGCTCCCTGGGTATATTCGCCTGTAGAGCCCATGTCGTACTTTGCAATGTCGCTCACGATAACAACTGCCGCCTTGCCGTTGTTCTCTTCGGCTCTGATCCAGTTTGCGTTGTCATAGAGTGCGTACGAGCCGCTCACACAGGCGAACTTGCATTCAATGCCGCCGGCGTGCTCAAATGATCCTTCGCCATAAATCTGCTCCAGCATTCCGACAACAAAAGAGTTCATTGCCTTTGATTCGTCGAGAGATGACTCCGTGGCAACATAGACCCGCCCAATGTCCTGCGGGTGCAGGTGGTTTCTCTGCATCAGCTTCAGACATGCGTTTGAAGCCATACAGGCAGAATCCTGATTAGTGTCGGTTATTGCCATCTTTTTAATTCCTATACCGTACTCAAGCTTTTGCGGGTCAATGCCTCTTGCTTCCGCAAAATCCTTGTAGTCGAGGTAAAGTTTAGGGATATAGATAGCCAGATCGTCGATACCTACTACTGGCATTATTGACACTCGTAATCGTGATAGTCATTTAAAGGTATTTCTAGAGAAATTTGACCAATACATATCAATTTATTTGAGCAAGCTACCGAGAGAATCTTCTCAAGGCGGGAAGCCGGAGCAATTTACCACAATGCTTGCACGCACCTCACCGCCGAATCGATCTTTCCTGTCTCATCTCTGGAAAATGGCCCCGGCTGGCACCTCTCTCCTTTCACAGGCATTAGAGACATTATCGCATATTGATAATTCAGTGTACTCGGCCAGGCGCTTATTAAAGGCATATTGCGTCGCATGTTTTATATTTCCATGACTTCACCTAGAGTTAAGGATGGGGCAAGAAGAGCGGGACTTTCTTCAAAAGCTATGCGATTCTATCCTGAACGCCGATAAGTCTGTCAGGTTCGCCGGCGTGATAAACAGCGAAGGCAAGCTTTTAATCGGCAGGTACCGATCCGACATTCCGTCACCCCTTATCAAGGCAAATACCGAAGGTGACACGAAGGCGAACTCATTCTACAGTGCATACCAGGCGCTGGCCATCAACAAAAAGTTTGAATCAGACCTTGGTCAGATACGGTTCCAGATGACAGAATTTGACAAGGTGACACTAGTGTCTGTGCCACTGACTGCGACAAATGACAGATTTCTCTGCATTTCTCTTGACGCGCCGACGTACCACGAAAGAGTCATCCCAAAGATTCTAGACATAATCGGTTGAATCATCACATTTAAATTGTCAATGTACCAGACCTATTCTTACATCGACCAAACCGATGGGGAACAAACGGTCTGGTTGAAGCGCAGGTGAGAAAAACTGCGCTTCGCCAGACTATCTTAATCAACTATTCTGATATCCACTTCGTCGTACGCGTCCTTTACCGCAAGCAAAAACAAGTCTTCTTCATAGATCAGTAGCCAGTCTTTGACGCCAATGACTGGCAGCTTGCGCACGAGTATCTTGCCTGTATCGTTTATGGTGGTCATGACGTAGGCAAGACGCGGCCGTCTGCCCTTTATCTTGAACAGTGTTTCCTGCAATTCAATGCCAAGGCGCCCGGCCTCGATGTTTATCTTGACAATGTCGCCGTACCTGTTTTCCACCTTGGCCGTGACGTAGCTCTGCCCCACTTCGAACTGTTCGATGTGTAGCATCAGCTTGTTGGATGCTGACGAGGTGTCTGGGATTTCNNTAGCATCACCACTGCACCGATGACTCCAGCTGCGGCCACTACAGCGCCTGCAGGGAATTCAGGTACGACCACTATTCCTCTAGCAACCCCGCTTCTTGTCTTGTCGACGGGCTGCTCATCCTTCGTGATCCCTTTTACTGTCACCTGAATCGTGTATTTCTCATTGCTTGGGAAATCTATTGTCTGTGTGTCGACCCCGCTTTTTGCAATCAAGTTATCTTTGGTGTAGATCTGTTTGGCGTTTTTGTCTATGATATTCAAGCTGTACTGCACATCTGCATTCAGCGAGCCTCCACTGAATGCATCTGAAAAGTGAAGCTTGACTGTCGATTCCTTGTCGGCGTTAAGCTGGCTTGGAGTCCATTCCACGGCAACACCTACGCCTCCAGTATCTGTGACCATCTCGCCAGTTGTTTCTGCTGGAGCTTCAGACGCAGGAGCAAGTGAAAACGTCATTTGCTTAGAATCGCCGTTTGCTTTTTTGGCCATATTGAGGATATCGTTTTTGTTAAGAAGATAGTGGAGGGTCAGTCGATCTTCAAAGGAGTACGGGTCTATCGCAAGCTTTCTTCCTGTTAGAACATCATCATTTGCGGTTGCGGTGAAGTAAGGCGAATTGCCTATTCCCGAAAACGACTTTGGAATTCGTACTTCTTCATGCACAAAAATATTGTTTTGCTGTATTCTGCTTACGTTCCAGTCAAATGGCATAGACCATGTGAACATCTTTTTGTCGGCATCAAATTTGAAATCGCGTATTTTGTCGTAGTATGATATTATAGTAGTAACATACGACTGTCCACTATACTGCACATTTTCTGAAGAAACATCTCCAACGCTTAGCCATGAATCAAATTTCGGGACATCCTCTGTCTTGAAGATATTGGTAGGATAGTCTATTCCAAATATCTCAATGTGAAAATGATAAAGCCCGCCCTCAAGCAATAGAGGACCCCTGATGTTCACTGTTCCTCCAGGATCTGCCACCCATGCATTCAGGAATCCCTCCTGATTGCCAAAAATTGTAAGCGCCCCCTCGGTAGGTTCTATTTTCAATGTAAGAAGGCCGCTCTGTGATTGAAAAAAGTCGTGCATAATGGACTGGGAATTATCGGTCCCTTTTGTGACTTCTATGTAAAATGTGGTAAATTTGATGGTCTCGTTGTTATTTGCGTCAAAAAGTCTAAATTGCATATACGCATCTTGCTTGCTTTCGGTTGTCAAAATGGGCGGGTTTATCTTGACGAAAAGGCTGGCGTTTCTGTTGCCCACGCTTGCAGGAGGCAAATTCTCCTGTGTCAAACCATCTGCAAATGCCTTTCTGCTGGGTAATGCGATTACAACGATTGAAAAAACAAGAATCGAAGCGAAAGCGAAAGCTAAGATCTTTTGTCTACCTGCCTGCACATAGATTACTTGGTTTGCTGCATATTTAATTCTTAACGACATGCTCCAATGATTTAATTATCGCGTGAGCCCATCTTGTGGCAGGTGTCTAGACAGAAAGTCGTTGCAGTAGTATCGATAGCTGCCGCGGCGGCCATTCTGGCAGCGGTGTTCTCAGTCCTACCAAAGCAGGGGGGAATGACGATTGCCACAAACAGCTCTGCAATCCATCAGGATAAAAGCACCCAGCAAATAAGAAACATCATTTATAACGCAAAATTCGAATGCGGCACGATCTCAGGAAATGAGGGACCGCTGAGGCCGGGCCACTACGACACCGACATCGGCATTCTTAACAAGCAGGACTTTCCCGTAAAGATCCAGTGGAGCGCAACTGCAAATGATGGCATGAATACGAATTCGATACTAAAGTCATTGCAACCACAGGGCGTCACCGACATTGTATGTAAAGACCTGCGGCAGGTTCTTGGCAACGACCAGAGTTTTGTCGAAGGGTTTGTAATAATTAACGTGCCAGTGGAGCCGGGGCTGCTGGGATCGCTGTCTAACGGCTCTGCAGTGCTCGGCCGCACCGAAGACATCAACATCCTTGAAGTGCAGGCGTTCTATACGGCAAATGCGCTTGACGAGCTGCCTCACAATACATTGGTCGACAAGATCACGTTTACAATTGTTAATGACACAAGTGGCAAGATCCCTGTAGAAATAATCGGAAAGGTCCTTGATACCACTGTGCCGTCAACCATGAATGAAATATCAGAGCCCGAATCAAAGGTCAAAGGCGCGCTGGCAAAAAAATATGGCCTGTCAGAGCAAGAGCTTGCCGACCTGCAGATAGAGATACATAATGTAGGCATAGGCGTCGGCACGACGATCGATGACCATGCGATTTCATTGTCAAAAATCATGCCGCAGGCAAGCGGATAGCAGTGAGCTTGAACAAAAAAACAATATATTCTTCCTTGTCTTCTCTCATGCATGGCTAACTTTACCCTTCCTCCATTGCCTTACTCGTTTGACGCACTGGAGCCACACATTGATGCAAGAACCATGGAAATCCATCATACAAAGCATCACCAAGCGTACACCGACGGCCTGAACAAGGCACTAGGCAACTTGGGCCCAGAATGGCAGAACAAGAATGACGTGGTCGAGATCTTGAAGAACGTTGATTCCGTCCCAGATAGCGCAAGGGGTGCGATCAATTTCCACGGCGGAGGCTACAACAACCATGCCCTCTTCTGGAACAATATGAAAAAGGGTGGTGGTGGCGAGCCAGGTGGCGAGGTGGCAAACGCGATCAAGAAGACGTTTGGCAGCTTCAACGACTTTAAGACAAAATTCCAGACCGACACAGTCGCAATTCAGGGAAGCGGCTGGGGATGGCTCGTCAAGAATGCATCAGGCGGCGTGCAGTTCATTACCATGCCAAACCAGACAAGCCCATGGACCAGATGGAANNGGCAAGAGATTCAGGTAACCTGCCTTTTTCATTTTATACCGGACAGACCAATTCAGATCATGCCATACCGCGTGATCTGCCCGGCCTGCAATAATTCATTTCCAAGCTATGAAAAATATGTTAACCACGTCTTCAAGGACCATAGTGATCAGCCGGCACTTCGCATGAGAGCCAGAATTGTGCGAGACTAGCCCCTTCGCAGATCAATCAGATTGACAAAGCCGTAATTCTCGCGCGTTGTCCTGCTGACGGCCATGTTGTAACTGTAAATCTTGCCTGAATATTCTTGTAGCACAGGCATCATGCTATCTATCGACTTGTCGAGGTAAAAACCTGGGCAGTCGCCTGTAAACTGGAATGTAGCGTGCACCACCGGCTGCTTCCTTGCGTCGGCTTCAAGCCATGACGCAAACGGGTAGAGCCAGCAGACGCCGGGCTTGTCTGGGTGAATGCCGCAGAAACCCTGCTCGTCCAGAAACCTGCAACGAAGCGGCGTCCCGTCGTCCTCTTCTCGCTCGTCCATTTTCCGCTTGAGCGAGATCATGCTCAGTGTCGTTATCACNNCCCACCTTTTTCGCTATCCTGCCAATGTCGTCCTTTGTGAGCGGAAGCCTGCCCTGACGCTCGCAGCAGTTGTGGCAGTCTGGCCAGAGGCACTTCCACAAAACATGGAGTCTGTCCTTCGACAGTGTAGGGATATGAAACACGACGCCCCCGACGTTTATCGGAGTGTCGACCACGTCGTCGCGTCTACCCGTCTGGAGATCGTATAATTTTGGATCTATCTTCCATTTTCTGGCAAGGAGGTCGAGCGAGTCCTTGACCGAGCTCTCGGTTTGCACTGCCATAAATTATAAACCCGGAGGTTTAAACGTACCCAACCTTGCTCAGCACCCAGCGCCAACGACCCGTGGAAGAGCAGTCTCTTCCGAGAATGAAGGGCAAGCATGCTTCGTCCACAGAGAACCGCAGGATGGTATGGGAAAATGTGGTATGGCCATTGGTGCTCGATATCAACAGATCTTATTTCACTCTGAAGGAGTATCACGCAAAAAGGGACGCTTTCTGCAAGGAAAGCGGCATTTCGCCTTCAAAGGTCGCCGGCGGTTTTGTTTCGCTTTTAATAAAGAATATCATCACCAGAGACAAGAATGTTTATTCTATCCACTACCGACTTATCCCCTACATGAGGAAAAAGGTGCTGCTTGAATATGGACTTGTGACCAGGGAAGTCAACACAAAACGTTAGAGTCAAATACGGTGGTAATTTTTGCCNNGGTTAGAGAGGAACCCGTTCCTACAAGGGTACAGAACTACGGTCCAAAATTGGACTACTAGAATCCAGATCACGTACCAGGTATTAATTGCTTGCTAGCTAGCTCGTCGATTACTATTCGAGCTATTCTGGGCAGCTCTGCTTAAGCCCGTTTCGCCTACGAGTGCAGTTTCATGAAGTTATCAGGTGAGTGTATGCCACATGCGATCGATTTGATTAAAGCTTTTTCTGAAAACACGATCTGTTAGGCAAATATGTCATCATTGGATATCAATGGATTTTTACTTCCTAAGATTGGAAATAAACGAGAGAGTTACCCAGATGCTTGATTCCAAGTTTTGTCCA
>DAOL01000093.1 GCA_002501845.1 Nitrososphaera sp. UBA217 | reverse complement strand
TGGCAAGAATGTCAGCTGAGGCGCCGGCTGCGAGTTCTCTCGCAGCTTTGTCGAGGCGCTTGTAAACTCCGTCCACAGCTTTAGCTGCGAGAGATGCTGCGCGCTTCCTGGTCTCTGCAAATATGAGCGCCTGTCCTCCGCCATTGAGGGAATCGATTGCAAGGTCAACTGCTGATGATACTCCCGAGCTCTCGACTTTGAATTTGCTNNGGACCCCTTTCTCGATCGCCTATCAAGTGGACTTCGTCTGACACAAAGATTCCCACATTACCCAGCCACTCTGCATTATGTCGGAAAAGCGTGTCCATCTTTTCATTTGTAAGCACAATGACATCAGCCCCAGCAAGCTCGTTTCCAGATGAATCATAGTCGGTGGTCGCAACCGTCACTCTGATCTTATTGCCGCCAAGGTCTAGCTTCTCGAGGATCTTCAAGTCGTCATATTTTTCGCTTGCCAAGGCTCGGAGTGGTGTGAGGTAGACTGCTTTCATGCCCTTTTCCACCGCTTTGAGAATAGCCATCATTGCAATGAGCGTCTTGCCACTTGCGGTGGGCGTAGTTACGAGTATCCTCTCGTACTCCAATATTCCACTCTTCACAGCCATCTCTTGCGGTGGGTACAGAGATGAATATCCAAGTTGTGAAATGAGCGCTTTAACTGCCCCGTCGGTAATCGCGGCTGACACTTTTACAAATACAGCCAGTAGGCTATTTTAAAAATGCACCTAAGCTTTGGCCCAAAAACCTGGCCTTCTTTCAAATATCTGACCTTCCCGGTTGAACTTTTGGATGTATTTCTTTGCTTCTTCAAGGGTGAACTTGCCAGTCTTGACCAGCTCGGCAACTAGGACTTTGTCCTCCACGTCGTTGTTTTCGTTTCCGGCCAATCCCCTGAACACTTCCATAAACGTCTTTTCTTTTGAAACGACACTCTGGGGCTTACCGTACAGTACTCCAAGATCCGTCTTGCCAGTATTGACGTCCACGCCTGCAGTCCTCATCATCTGGTCTACAAGGTAGATTGCGCGCTGGGCATCTTCCGCTTCGACTGTGTCCTTTAGCAGCAGCCGGGCGCGCGCGGTTGCAAGCCTTACCAAGCCTTCAAGCTGCCTTGGAGTTACTGTTATCATNNGAGTATGCAAGATACTTGCTGAAAAGATCAATGTCTATCGCTGGTTTGGCTGCGTGCTCGGCGTCCCTGTGGATCTCTAGGATGTGGCTTGCGATCAAGTTGTCACGCTCCTTCTCCGGCGTGTCCCTTACGATGAATATAAGGTCGAATCTTGTCAGGAGAGGCACAGGCAAGTTCACGTTTTCTGTGATGTTCTTGTAAGGATCGTACTTGCCATACATTGGGTTCGCAGCCGACAGGATCGAGGTTCGTGCATTCAAAGTGGCGACGATGCCTCCTTTTGCAACCGAGCAGGTCTGCTGCTCCATTACTTCGTGTAGTGCTGATCTGTCCTCTGGCTTTATTTTATCAAACTCGTCGATGCACACGAGACCCTGGTCTCCTAGGACCACGGCTCCGGCTTCAAGCATCATTATCCCGGACTTGTCCCGGATTACCGCCGCGGTCAGGCCTGCAGCGGTCGAGCCCCTGCCAGAAGTGTAAAGTCCCCTCGGTGCAATCTTTGCTGCAAATTTCAGCATCTCTGACTTGGCGGTACCGGGGTCGCCCACCAAGAGCAGGTTGATGTCGCCCCTTCTCGTCGAGCCGTCCTTGAGCTTTTTGGTTACAGAACCAACTATCAAAAGCAGTATCGCCTCCTTGATCACTTCGTGCCCGTAAATATGGGGTGCAAAAGAAGCAATCAGCTTTTCGTAGGCATCCGGCTTGGTCGCTATTGTTCTAATTTGGCGTTCGTCTTCAGGACTTATCGCTATTCGCTCAAGAGTCCTAGAATCCTTACTGCCTGCTCGGCCGCCAAGGTACTCGATGTTATTGCCTTCCATGCGTAACCTAAAGAGGTTACTTTTCAATTGCGGACCAAATTGTTCCTGTTCCACTCTAATGATTCCTGTGAGAATGATCCTATCTCCTGGACGACATTGATCAACCAGATCACCCATTACGGTGGCTTCTACATAGTGTGGTAGTTGACCTGCAGGCAGATCTTCGGGTAATTCTTGTAGCCTTACCAATTGGAAGTCTATAAAAATGCTTGATTCTGGATCTATTTCCAAGTCTACTCTATCATTGCATTTTGGACATTTTGATGGTTTTTTTGATGCCAACTTCTTAAGTTCTACAACTGCTGTTATCTCATTGCAATTGGGACATCTATAGCTAATTTTCTTTGCAAGAGGTTTTATTTCAGATGACCTCACAACCATGCCGGAAACGCTTACCATCTTATCAATAATGTCAGCGTTTATTTCGCGTAAACCTTTCTGTGTAGTATAGTTTCCAATTCTAATCCTGATCTTGTCATGTATTTCCTCTTCATAATCTGGGTGTATCTCTTTTAGAAGTGATAACACTGCTTCATTGAATGCTTCGAGGATCTCATCTGGTTTTCTTGTNNGAAAGGGCTGCGGTGGTCTTTTGTTGCTGCTCAGTCAAATTTCCTCAATACACCTTTTTTGAATCCCGTAGAAGCTTTGTGTATCATTATGTATAGCTCCTTTTCCTCAGCTGCCAATTTAGCCTCTAGTTCCGGCGATAATGGAGAGGCTGCAGCTAACTTTACTATCTTTTCAAGTCTAGAAGCAATAAATTTGTTAAGTGAAACGGTCAAGTTTTCACGTTCCCTGTCTTTAAGTCCATCAAGATAGTCGTTCACCTTCACATAAAAGTCGACTTCGACGCCAGACAGATCGTGGGGCTTGGCTATTCGTTCACGGTTTATCGCTCGCGAAATGTCGCTTGCAGAGCCATTTGATTGGATCTCAACTGCACCTTGTTCTGCGAGAATTTTGGCTACCCAACGCTGGAGCGACGACATATCACCTTCCTTCGCGTCGACGGCTATGCTGCCCACCGTCATCTTGACATCCTTCCTGTAGGTCACTCTCACTTCTTGTGCCAAATAGCCCAGACGATAGGCATACTGTATGGCTTCTATTCTAGACTCCGTGCGAGTACCGTCTGTCATGATGAAGAGCTGATAAGTCTTGGTAACTAATATATCAGCTCTTAACAGCTAAAGCTAGCCTGTAGCTCAACAAAAAACTATCGTTTCCAAAAAATAATAATGCATGAAGCAGCAAGCAGTTAATGGTTTAATTACTTGAGTGAAAAACTCATTCCTGATGTCGGCCAAGAAAACCGATCTGGCAAACCTAATGTGGTCTGAAAAGTACAGGCCAAAAAAGCTTGCTGACGTGATTGATCAGAGGGAGATAATCAAGGGCATAAGCAATCTTGTCAAAAATCGACAAGAAATACCCCATATGCTGTTTGCGGGGCCAGCTGGGGTTGGTAAGACCACTACTGCATTATGCATCGCAATGGAGCTTCTCGGAGAGAATTGGAAAGATCACGTACTTGAACTGAATGCGTCTGACGAACGAGGCATCAAAATGGTGAGGGACAGAGTAAAGGGGTTTACAGAATGGAGAGGCGTTACAGGGGAACAACAAATCAACAATTTGTTCAAGATAGTTATCCTGGATGAAGCAGATGAGATGACTTCGGAAGCTCAAACTGCTCTTAGGGCAATGATAGAGAAAGGCTCTGAGATAACACGTTTCATAATAATCTGTAACTATTTGTCGCAGATAATAGAACCGATACAGAGCAGGTGTGTCGTCTTCCGGTTCACGCGTCTGCCAAAGGAAGACGTTGTCGATTACTTGAGAATGATCTGCGAAAAAGAGAAGGTAAAGTTTGAAGAAAAGGCGCTTGCTCAGATCTATGACACAACGGGTGGCGACATGCGGCATTCAATTAACATAGTGCAGGCAGCTGGTGGCATGGGCTCAGTTTCTTCAGCCAATGTCACCGCGGCGATGGGGCTTTCCGGCAAGGCAAAGGTGGGCGAAGTGTTAAAACTCGCGCTTTCCGGCAAGTTCAACGAAGCCCGCGCAAAGCTTCTCGAGCTCATGCTGGTGTACGGCATGTCTGAGACTGATTTCATGAAATACGCGAACCAGGAAGCGTACGAAATGAAGATAGAAAAGCCTGACGAGTTTGCGGCGATCATGGCAGAGTATGATTATCGTCTAGCTGCGGGCGCGCATCCGGAAATCCAATTAACAGCGCTGCTCGCGCAGCTTGGCAAATTGACGACTAAGTAGTAGAAGGAATGTTAGAACGCCGGAATGCTTTGTAGTTCCAGTATAGCTCGCTCAGCATGTCTTCAGATCCATCTGATTTTTCAGCCTTTCTTTCCGGGATGAAAGTGACATGTGACTCCACTTTCTGACACTGGCTGCAGAAATAGATCGACAGGGTCGTCTCCTTATGCGCCATCCTCGGGTGGCCGCAAGAATCGCACGACATAAGTTTGTTATGAATTTATGCAAGATAAGGTTTTGAGAGTCANNGTTTGCCAAGCTATTTTCTTCCTACGTATAGGAAATCTCCTTTTTTATAAGCGTTCTTGGCAGTTATATAAAGGCGGACTCAGTTGCCCTTTATTCCCTGCGCCACCAGAACCGAGTAACAGCCAAGGCCACATTCCTCGCATATCGGCTTCATGCTTTTCGATTCTGCGCTTCCTATACAGCAGGGCTGCTTGATCCTTCCCAAGTGGTCAAGCGAAAGGATGGCCCAGGATGGGCACTGAACGGGAGTCGTCCCGACCCCTCCCCAGTTGCCCTTCATCAGCGATATCTGGCTGACGGAATTTATGATGTAATCCGGGTATTTTTCTTTTAGGGCAATTATCTTGTCGACTACCGAGCTTCGCAGTTCGCCAAACGGGAACATCAGCGGGTCGCCCTTGACAAATGGCGTATGGAACTGGATCCCGATCTTGTTAACCTTGCCGCGCCACTCTTCGACAAGATCTTCTACAGTCATATAGTTCTGCGAGTTGATGGTCATTGTCAACCAGATGTCTTTCCACGCAGGCTTGCCGTGCCGACCAGGGCCGGCGATGTAGTCAAGTATGTTCTTCTTTGTCCTTTCGTACGATCCTTTTCCACGTATGTTGTCGTGCACCAGTTCCGTCCCGTCCAGCGACACCCAGTAAAAGTACAGACCGTCGTACTGCTTTAGAGGGTATGTGCCGTTTGTCACCACACATACTCGCTTTGGCATTTCCTCGCAAAAAAGCTCTATGATGTCAGGACGCAGCATCGGCTCGCCGCCTACAAGCGTGGTAACGAAAATGCGCTGCTTCTTGAACTTTTCCTTGATTATGCNNTAGCAGTGTGTACAGTGGAGGTTGCAGATGTTGTTGACGTCGACGGAACCGTACATGGGCTGCTTGCTGTGGAAGAGTCTGAAAGCCGCCATCTTTTTGAATATGCTGATGTAAAGCGGAAATTCGCGGACAATATCTGTTACGCCGCGGCCATAAATCAAGTCAACCATAGTTACCTATACAACAATCTCTTAATAAACAGATTGAACCTTATTGTACATCTTTTGCCTCTTTCTTGGCCAAGTCGGCGCGTGACTTTCTCGCAGACTCAATGGCCCTGTTGCGCCTTGGCTGTATGAAAAGCACATAAAGTGAGCCGACCAGGTAAACGCAAAGCAACACGAGCTGTGCCACTATTGTCTCAAGGGTCGGGTGTATGCCTGTCATCGCAGCAGTGTTGATGTCAAGCCGCGGCACAGTGTCTATCAAGTGCGTCGTCTGTATGTAGCCCACTTCTTGGAACTCGCGCACCGCGTTACCTATGAACGCTATCGACATGTAAGCTCCAACGCCCATTGTAAGGCCAAAAAGAACGCGCAACGGAAGCTTCCTGCCGAGCTTTCTTACGGCAAACGTGATACCGGATATCACTGCAAGGCCGGTGACCAACCCCGCTACCACATACCACTCCATGTATTCTGCAAACGAGATGATGGCCTGATAAAAGAGCACGGTTTCAAAGCCTTCACGGTAGACTGTAAAAAATGACAGCATAACAAATACCATCACACTGCCAGTGGTGGTTGCTTTCCAGACTTTCGCCTTGACAAACTCGATCCACCTTTTCGTCTCCACCTTGTTCAGTATCCAGAAGCTGACCCAGAAGAGCACCGCTACCGCAGATACGCCCGCTATGGCTTCTATTAGTGCCCTGCTTGCCCCCGAGATGCTGATGATAAATTGCGCGACAAACCAGGTCACCGCGGTTGCAGCAAACGCTATCACGATGCCGTAGTAGACATGTTTCTTGAAGCGTTCGTTCCTTGACGCCTCAAGGTATGTTAGAATTGCTCCCACAATGAGTGCGGATTCGAGGCCTTCTCTGAATATGATTGAAAACGACGTTGAAAAGGCAATTGCTGGCGCAACAATACCGGTGCCGGACACCAGCCTCTCTGACTCGTCTAGGCCGCGTCTGATTTCTATTACCTTCGCCTCCACTTGCGCGAAAGGCGCACCATACTGCATTAGGTTGCGCAGCTCGGCGAACTTGATCTCCATGTCTAGAGTAAAGTCAGGGTCTATGGGGCGGAGCGGAATCTCGACGTTTTCATAACTATCAAGATACGCCGAGCGCGAAGTCAAGAGGGCACCTTCAGCTTTGCCCTCCTTGTAGAGGCGAAGTGTTTCGTCCAGCTTGATCCTTATCGCGTCGATACCGTTCCGAACCGCGGCCTTGGCAGGGTCATCTGCCTGGCCGATGTCTTTGCGCTCACCTGTATAGGTGCCAAAGCCGGCGGCCAGCCCTTTAATGTCGGCAAAGCCGGCAGGCGGACTAGGCTGGCTGAAGGAGGTATCGTTTGCCAGCAGCTCCTCTGCTTTTTCAAGTTTTCCCAGAATGCCGTTGACGTACTCTTCTATTGCTTGGGACGGCTTTTCGTCATTTATCATGCCCCTAAGATTCTCCCTCATTTCGATCTCGAGTGTCCCCTTGAGTTCCGGGTCGTATTTTTCTATAGGGGTTTCAAGGTACTCGAAATTGTCGACATAAGCAGTAATTGCGTGTTGGTCAGCTTGTTTGTAGTTGCCGCTTTTAACTTCGGTCATGACATTTGTCAATAGTGTGCGAATGTTTGAGAAGTATTTGGCGTTCACACCTGCGCTTTCGCTCCCGGCACTCAAAGAAAGGTCCTCTGCAAGGTCGCGCTCGATGGCATCAGTAAAGCGCTTTACGGAGTCGCTTTCGGCCTTTTGTTCAATTGAGCTTTTCAGGCCGGTGAAGAATGAATTTATTTCTGCACTCCGGCTTGCGGCAAGCGAATGGGCTATCGTCTTGTATTTTATCTCGGCCACATTAACAAGCCCCATCGAGTTTTCGTAATTGACCCGGCCTGAGCCGCCGTCAGATAGCTNNCAATGTCTTGCCTTAGCGTGTCAACAGGTTGATCGGCTGACCTGATGTTGACTGGCAGGTCGGTCAGCAGTGCTTCCAACTGAGTTGCAGACTTTTCGTCAATCTCTTTTAGCTGACTCTTTATCGAAGGAAAAGTAGTAGTGTGCGGAATAAATGCATGCGCAAATGCCATTTCGCTGTCGCCAGCAGTTAAACTCTGATCTGCTAGCAGCAGTTGCGCCCTTATCCTTTCAATGTTCACCATGATGACTAGCGCGTGATCGTCATCAACTTGCTGTGCAAAAACGACAATTGGAGTGAAAATTAGCATTCCAAGTGCGGGAACGATCATCATTAATGGGTTTTTGAGAGCAGAGATCATTTCAAAGCAACCAGTAGGCCATTCACGAGATGGCATAGTTAGGCTTACCTAATTTATTCGAGTTATTTAAACCATCTAACATTGGGTTTCTATTACATTTGCCTCTTTTGTTGCGACGCCTCATGTCGGATTTCCAAGTCAATACCGAGTTGCAGTAACTCAGAGGGACCACTTGCGGGCAGAGGTCAAACACATAACAAGCAGATGAGATCATTCATCTTTCTTCGAAGTCTACTTCTCTTGCGATATCGGAACAGGCTGGCGGTATCTGCTTCAGTTCTGTTAAAAACTTCTTGAAGCTGTGGAACATTGATAGTGATAGTATAATCAGGCAATTAATGGTGCCGAAAGAGTTTTCCGAATTTTCTCTCCATGACGATATAGCTATTTAACTTTCCTGTCGATGACGGACAACAACTACAAAACTAGAAACAAGCTGCCAGGGAAGGATCTTTGTTGTCAGAATTTGGACTCTGCTGATCATTACACGTGTAACGGAGTCGCGGATTACGGCCAACTCAAGCAGACACCCTTACTCCCATTTCCATTCTGATGGTGCAGCTTTCTTAAGCAATGATGATCCATGATAATGCCATGAAAGAAAGATCGGCAGAAAAATCTGAGGTCCCAGAAGGCAAGCATCAGAGTGTCGTGCCACAGCCGCCCGCTGAGGCTATCTACGACCTAACAACGTCTGACGAGAGAGAACTGATAAAGGCGGCGGGTCCGAGGGAAAGAGGAGAAGAATAAGCCTAGGAACCGAAGCGACCAAAGGTGATAAGCTAATCAAATGATGAGTTGTAGTTGTCGTTAATTTTTCTCACATAGCAGTTGGTATATGTCGCGCAAATATTATTCAATAGACATATGTCTGCAGCAAAAGGTAGCACCAATAGCAATTATGACTTTGAAGCGTCAAGGAAAGCAAGTGTGACACCGTCGGCCATTATGGAAGAAGAAACTATCAGGGCAGTGATGGAAATGGCCAAGCCAACAGTGTGCGTGCTGGGGGCGGGAGGAGCGGGCAGCAACATTATCTCGTGGATAAAAGAGCGGGGCCTATCTGGGGGTAAGTTGATTGCTATTAACACGGACGCGGCACATCTGGGCATCACAAAAGCAGATCGCAGGATCCTGATCGGCCCAAAAACGACCCAAGGAAGAGGCTGCGGCGGTTATCCCGAAAAAGGCATGTCCGCTGCCAGGGAAAGCCTTTCAGAGATTGAAAGAGAGGTGCAGGGCGCGAATATTATCTTCCTATGCGCAGGTCTAGGAGGCGGAACGGGTACTGGCGCAATGCAGATACTTGCAGACGAGCTAAAGAGAATATCCGGCTCACTCGTCATAGGCGTAGTGACACTTCCGTTTGCTGTAGAGCGATTCAGGTACGACTCTGCAAGGGAAGCATTGGATAACCTTCAGAGGTCATGTGATACTCTAGTCACAATTGATAACAACAAGTTGACAAGACTGGCCGGAAGCCTCCCACTGCAGCAAGCACTTGGCGTAGCGAACGAACTTGTTGGACAATTTGTGAAGGGAATTACAGAAACAATAACTACAGCATCGCTTATCAACATTGACTTTGCAGATCTGACAGCCATCATGGAAGGCAGAGGCTTGGCAGCAATTGGAGTAGGGACGGCTGAAGGAATGGACAGAATAGAGGCTGCAACAAGGATGGCTCTTGAAACGCAGCTTCTAGATATCAAAGATACGAGTAAGGCCACAGGCGTACTTGTTCATGTTGCTGGAGGAGAAGACATTACGCTTGAAGAAGTAACTAGGGCAGGTGAGCTGGTAACAAGAAGTCTTCCGCAGGATGTAAGGATAATCTGGGGAGCAAGGGTAGATCCGTCACTGAGAGGAAAAGCAAGGGTTATGATTGTACTCACAGGCGTTGAAACGAACTTTGCCGGATTAGTCAACAAACAGTCTGANNCTAATCGGATCGAATCCATTTATCGCATGATAAGACAAGGAAAGTGATGACTCAGACGTGCCCTAGATTGCGGATTTACCTTGGGAGGGTGCAGCGTTATCGGCGGATAAGGCGCAGGGTGTTATCCCCGATTATAAGAGGCGGCTGATCCCAGTCTAGAATATCAAGGTAGACATTAGCTGGATTTGACGCAATCTCATACGGCTAAAAGGCCTTCTATTGCTCCAGATTCTCTAATCACGCCAACACTCGTACACGGCAGATATTTTGAAACCGGGTCAAATTATTTTCCCCCAACACTAATAACGATGTGACACACACAATGATTCTAGGTTGAAGAAACCGTCACATCCGCTCGGCAACGATAAAGATCAGAAAAAGCTGGATGACTTTAAAGACAAGGTTGAGGAGGCTTCACCTCCGAACCCCCCATGCCTCCTGATTCTAAAGAAAAGAAAGAAATGGTTAGTGAGAAACCGGAGACCAAGGCATGTGTTGAGGAACAACGCCAGCGACCGGAAGTTGAACAGGCCTTTAGAGAGGTAAAGCAGAAGGTCAGCGAAGGGTTCAAAGAAGAGGCAGCGACGAAATTGCTTGAAAGCAGCCTAGGAAAGCTTTGTGTTCCCGCTAACTTGACTTGCACTCTCATAAATAAGCGGAAGGTTGAGCATCGTGATATCTGGAAGTTAGGTCCCCGAAATACCTACAAGTGGCTTTCTCAAGATTGCAAAGACAAAGCCAGGGCTGAAGCTGGCAGAATCGGCGGCTTGGCAACCGCGGCTAAAAAGGCAGAGAGAAAGCAAGCCAAGAAGCAGGAGATCGAGAAAGCCGAGCCTGTGCCAGATTCTATAGCGCCGCCCATACCGCCACCGACCAAGCCCGAAGCCCCAGAACTTAACAATGGAGGCGCCAGGTATCCTTAATACGATTTTTGCTGAAATCGAGTTCAGCAAACCAAATCCTGGTCCAGATGTTTTGCTGAAAGCTGGTTCAGCAAATCTTGGTCTAGAGGGAGATTATCCAAGGCCGCCTACAGCTACTTATCTTCTAGAATGCAAGTCAGGATTTGCATTTGGGACAATGGCCGCAGCAGCCTTGTAGGTGTCGCTTGCTGCAGCAACTTTCTTCCACTAGTTAGTGATCAACCGTAGGGCTTTTTGTTGAAGAAATTGCTGAAATTTTGGGAAGCAAATATTACAGCTATTCGCAACGCATTTCCGATTACGGCCCCGTGCGCCGTAATAAGGCACCGTTTACAACATCAACTTGTTAACATTGTAGAATCATCGGTATCCATTGTATAACCTTTGTATCAATCGATTCAGAAGTCGCTGGAATTATGACAACCTCGTGAAGGCTCAGATTGGTAATCAGAGGCTAACATACGATTTTCAATGTGTGACTCCGGTTGCACAGAACCGGTAGCTGATGGCTAAGGACTAGGCTCCTTCGCCGTAGTCGGCTGTAAGAGGTCCGAGCTCGCAGCTCACCGGCCGGAATTTTGCTGAAGAATTTTTCAGCAAATGCTTAAGGCGGAGATGGTTTGCAGCCTGAGCAGTCACTTAGTGACCGTTAACGCTCAGTGACTGCTTACGCGTAAACGTTCTGACAGCGCGCGGGGGCTGCAAACTGACTTGCTGATGGGCGTCTGTCTGCCTTTTTCTGCGTTTTCGTTGGAGCCCAGCGTCCTCCGCAGGGGCGACAGCCACCTAAAAAGGCCGCGAATCAGCTGTTTCATGAGGGGTTGGGTAGGATTGCTGCGGCCATA
>DAOL01000078.1:430-16118 GCA_002501845.1 Nitrososphaera sp. UBA217 | reverse complement strand
GGGCCGGTCATTATGGCAGGCATCGGGGCAGCGGAAATTGTGCTCTATTTGCTTACGATGAACACCGCAGTCCTTGCGGTGCTGCTTTCAACTGTAATAGCGTTTGCGGTCGGCTACGTCGACGACAGCAGAATGATGCCCGGCTGGTTCAAGCCCGTAGCGCTATTAGCCGCTGCAATACCGCTTGTATCACTCGAACTTTATGTCGGGGGAGTACACGAAGACTCGCTCAATTTGGTGTTTGGCAGAGCGTTCATCCCTCTTCTCTACATCCCGCTTATATTTGTCATCATGCCAATCACCGGCAACACCATCAATTCTATCGACGTGCTAAACGGCGTAGCAAGCGGATTTATCATTATCGCAATGATCCCGCTTTTAGCAAGCATCGCGATTTTTGGTAGTCACGAAGTATTTCTTGCAGCTCTCCCACTCTTGTTTGCCGCAGTTGCATTTTACAAATACCACAAGTTTCCTAGTAGGATATTCCCTGGCGACTCAGGCACATTATTGTTCGGCGCGATGTATGGCGCGCTGGCAATAGCCGGCAGCTCAGAAATAATAGGAGTCATTGCGCTCCTGCCGGCAGTCATGAACTCGTTCCTCTTCCTTGCAAGCGTCAGGCGCATAGTGGAACACAGACAGATCAAAGAGCGGCCCACCATTCTGATGAATGACTTCAAGCTAGCTGCGTCTAAGGACAAGAGCGCACCGGCGACGCTTGTAAGGCTGATACTCGCAGACGGACCACTTGACGAAAAGGCGGTTGGCTGTCAGATTTTCAAACTCGCGACCCTTACCGCGCTCTTGGCATTTGCCACTATCGCGATCCAGTACGCCATTTTCAGGTTGTGATCAAATGGGTTTCGGCGGCCTTGCCATTTTCGTTGTCGTTATGTGGACAATGATACTTGCTGTTGCGGCGTTTCTTGTAATCTTTATCGCGCCGATAGACATGATCATGTTTGACGGACAAGCGAGGCGGCTGACCGTGTCCGTAGTGCAGGCAGCAATTGCCATAATAGTAGTAGTTGTTCTAGTTTTCGGGCTCAGCAGGATGAAAAGGATTTACATGCAGAAAAAGCTTGGATAGAAAAATACTTCAGTAGATATAGACTACATTACCGTTAATATTTTCTGGAGCATTTGTTCAATGAGAAGGGAAGGGACATTGCCAGTCAATCTGTGGTCAGCTCTGTACTTTTGTTAGACATAGGGAAGTTCCCCGAAGCTATCTTCATGCGCGAGATAAGATATCGATGCAAGTCGGCCGGTATTGGGTTTACTACAGGAAGAGCAGCTCACCCTGCATCCTCACTTTTACTATCGGCGCAATGAGCGACTTTATCTGAGCGCAGCAGTGAAGGAACCTGATGCCTTTCTGCGTGGTCTTGTAGACCGAGTTGTTTTCCGAGTCTTTCTCTGCGTTCAGCAGGCTGTGGTGCAGCAGGGTATTAAAGTAATAATTCATCTGCTCAGAGCTAAGGTTTGCACGAGACATGATGTGGGTTTTCTTCACTCCGCCTGTTGCCGACGCAAGAACGTCATATATAATGTCAAGTTTACTTCGGTTCTTGATCTTTTCTTCCTGCAATGCAATCCGGTTCTTATGAGAGGATATTTATAGACAATGTGGTGCAAGATTCGGTACTTAGGTTCCGGATTGATATTACTTTTGCAAATTTTATGATATTTGCACTGTAATCGCTGTTTATAGTTATATTCAACTGTGGCAGACTAATTATTTGAAAACCTTATATTGCAACTTTATTTACAACGTGGCATGAAGCGTGTAGAGGCAATCATAGCTGCCGAGAAGGTTAGCGCTGTTAACGAAGCTCTGAAAAAGGCTGGTGTCGGCGGGACGACGGTCCTCGATGCAAAGGGAAGAGGAAGGGGCGAAAAACCGCAGGTCCAGACGGGCAGGGGAACAAAGAGGCTCGCCGCTGAATTTTCAGTCAGAGCTAACGTTATGACCGTCGTCGAGGATTCGGAAGTCGAGAAAGTGATCAAAGCTATACTTGACACCGCAAGCACCGGCTCTGCCGGCGATGGGAAGATTTTCGTCTCCGCAGTCACCGAAGCTGTTGACATTGGAACGAAGAAGCGCGGNNAGCACCTCTGCTGCCGCCACTCTTATTACTACGGGCAGGTCGCATACCGCCTTGCCTATTGCCAGGCAGTGACGCTGCGGCAATGTTCTGACTATAGACCGAATAGTGTCATTGTCTGCCAAAGAAACTTTTGATATCTTTTCAAGATCGCCATCATTTGTAAAGTTGAACAGGAAAATATTATCTACCTGCCTGTAGATGCCATCGCCTATCGCGTCCGGCTGGTTCGTGATAAAAGTAGTGTAGATGCCAAAATGCCGCATGCGGGTAATAATGTCCTCCCAATACGTGTCGCGGATGTAAAGGTGTGCCTCTTCCGCAAAGAGGAAGATTGGAGGGATCACCTGCCGCTCAAGCAAGTCTACAAACTTGCTCAATACCAGCTCGACTACCATCCTGCGGACCGTCGGTGAAACTTCGTCCATTTTGATCACCAGTGCAGCTCCTCCGCTTCCGGCAGAGATCATATCTTCAAACTGCAGGCCGTTATCAGCGAACAGGCGCGACGATTGTATGACGTGGTATCTTGAGACAAGCGCGTCGCGTACAAGCTCATTAATGTTCCAGGTGTTCACGGCGTTACCAATTGCATCCATCGAAAGCGACTGCTTGTTTTCAAGCCAGTCCCAAATCCGGAAGAATTCGCGCAGCGACGCGGCAGGCATATCAAGTGCGTTTTTCAACATCCCCGATACTGCCCCCTTGCCGCAGTAGTTAAGAGAAAACCTCAGTGTCTTGCCCGGCTCGAGCAGCTTGACTTGCCGATGTACTGACGATGGAGTCCCGTCGCGGTTCCACCCGATGCCATTGTACTCGTTGTTCAGGTCAAATATGACGACAAAAGCGCCATGCTGCACCAGCGTCTTGACCAGTATTTTTGACAGATGTGACTTGCCGGACTCTTTCTTGCCCGTTATGATTGTAAGCTTGCCATCTAGATCTTCGGCATAGATTTCAAACTCTTCACCATCACTAGTTCTGCCAAGCGGGATCGAAAATATGCCTTGCCTCCCAAGAAACGAATCGAGTTCCTTCATCGCAAGCCGCCTTATCCTTGACTCGACTCTTGAGGGGAGCCACGTGACGTCGCTTGACAGTTTTCCATCATTCACAGAAGCTCTTATCTTCGCGCGAAATATCCTTGCATCTCTCACAAGCCGCGACAGGCTGCCGATGTTGAGCGGGTCATGCAGGTTCTCCATGCTTGAAGCGTTGACCACCTCTTCTTTGACGATATCCTCCACGAGCGCCTGCGATGACAGATATTCCTCGTCATAAACCTGCACTATCATGCTCCTGCTCCTGTCCTCGATGAGCAGATAGTCGCCCTTTGCAGCCGAATCATCCTTCATAGCAAGCAGCAACAATTCGTTGCCGCTCTTTGATAGGATCTTCATACCGAGATCGACCCCAGCAGGGTCCGGCGTATGTCGTCAGCTGCTAACTCTGTCACGTCATAGCTGTTCAGCACGTGGCTCCGCAGGCACGTCATCTCGGGACTTGTAAAAATGGAAATATAGTGGGCAAGCCTCAGGGTCTCAGGGTAGCCGCCTGCCACCGGATCGTTGCCTAAAAGCATACCAAGCGACTCGCTCCTGTCACCCACAATGTCTGAGCGAAGAACCGGGCTGTTTTTTTCCAGCTTGATCATCGAGTTGCTGCCAACCGTGTTCCTGATCAGGCTCTTGATTATCATATCGACTTCGATGTACGCGGGCCCCGGCACCTTTGTTAACGGATAAGCCGCCCTTTCAAGCACTTTGAACTTTGTGCCCTTGCTAATCCCGATCATCGTGTTCTTGCGGAGCACGCAACTTTCTGCGATTTTCCCGATGCTGCGCTCCCTGTCCTCAAAGGCGGATGCCTTGAGCGAGCCGTCCACAAGGATTATCGAATTCGTTAAATGGCTTGCAAGCTCTTTCTGCACTGCCCTCTCTGCGCGCACCCTTATCAACCTCTTTGCAAAATCATCATCCAAGAGCGTGAGCCTTGCTAGCCGTTCTTCAAGCTCGGAATCCTGGATCGAGCTTTCGCTCAGGTAGAACAGCACCGGGCCAATTTTAAAATGCATAAGCGCGCGACCAGCGTACGCAGTTGCGATGCCGCACTTAGTGCCATACAAGCCGCCTTCCTCAGTCTCGGCCAGCTTGACGCTGCTAGAATCAATTGCGGCCACGAGCGCGTTTTCCTTTATCGGGCGGATAGCGGTCACCGTCGTGGGGTTGAGGTCTGACCTCACGCCCCAACCATCAATCGGGATCATTTTCTTGTCGTCGCGGCTGAACACTATTCTCTTTCCCTTTAGTTCCTCAAGCTTCGGCTCGATACACTTGCTCAACGACTCCGCTATNNCAATAACTGCGGGCACAAATATATTAATATTGTGCAACATGAACAATATGGTCAGCAACAGATTTATCAATAGCATGTTGAGGGGTGTATATAAGCATGAGCGACCGACCCGGTGAGGAAGTCAAGATAAAGCTAAAGCACGGCGAGTGGGAGGTCGAGATAACATGCATCGAGAGCAGGGTCAAACAGGTCGTGGAAAATGTACTGTCCAGCCTTGATACCGCCAAGATTGTGGGTCCGGCAGTCCAAGGCCAGTTTGACGAACTGCGGCGGGAGATAGAATCCCTCAAGTTGCGGCCTGCGGTCGAGTTCCGACGAGTTGCCGAACAAAAGGTTTCACCCAAGGGTGGCATGACGTGCCGGGGCCTCCTTGAAAGCCTCTGGATTGAAGGGCACTTTGGCTCTGAAAGGTCGCTAGGGGAAGTGCATGATGAGCTGTCACGGAGGGGCTACAACTACGACAGGACTGCAGTTTCGCATTCGCTTACTGACATGGTGCGCGAAAACATCCTGACAAGGATTGGCACAATGCGGAACTATCGCTACATACAAAAAAGGCCGCCGTCTGACGCTTCTACCTGACCTTTATTGCTATCGTCGAGTTGAGCCAGTGTATGCCAGAAGTCGTTATTCTATATTTTCCCGGCTCTTTTTCGTCGCGCGCAACATAGCCAGCCTTGACCATTTCCGAAATCCTAGAGCTTATGGATTTTGGGTTGAGCGCGGTGGCGGCGTGCATTTCTGCAACCTGCATCGCGTCGTCCTGCACCCGGCCAAGGTCCTTAGCAATTCTAGCCGCTACCAGTTGTAATGCCACCGTGTCCTTATCTGAAAGCCGGACGTTGGAGTCTGGGATCACGCGCGGGCCTTCCGGGGTTATCTTGATCAGGTGAGAATACGCTTCGACGAGCTCTTGCGCGGCGTAGTTGAGCGAAATCCTTCTTGCCAAATCCATTGTCGGCACCTGTTTTGATAGAAAGCTCATGACAGAAGCCATGACGGACTCGGCAGAGCCACTGAATTGAACCTTTACGTCGCCTACGGCCACGATAACATTTACGTTTTCAGCCTGGTTCATTTCGTTTCTAACAAAAGTGGCGACCTATATATTGAATTCGTTAGACGGCTCTGAAAATGGGGTCATAGCCCTGCCTACACGTTGTCGAGTCATTTCGACATGCGCAATACTTCATCGAGGGAGGAACAGTGGAATTTCATCCCGTGATGTAGCTGGAAGACCCAAAGAAAATAGCAGCGAGATGTAGTGAATACTTTCATCCTGTAACTGTCCATGTTGTTAGAAGATGGTTAGCTCCATTGACAGCTGATCGTATCCAAGCCATTAGGCTGCAAGGCGCTTCCGCTCCTTACTCTCCTTCCGCTTGTAGAGCGCATAGTTTGCTGCGATCAGACCTGCCGACAGCGCGACACTGATCAAAGTGGAGCTTATATCGTTGTCAACTGGCGTGCATGTGAATTCGATGGTTGAACATCCGGCGGCGAAGAAAACGCCGTTCCAGGCTGAGTGCGTGACTACTGAAAACCAGCCCTTTCCGCTGACCCACGTTCGCAAACTGAAAAAGAGCGACGGCAGCACGAAGAGCAAGTTGCCGAACGCAAGGCTGTTGATAGATAGAGTGTCGGTGTTAAGCAAGTGTATCGCGACCCACACCGCCCCCGTGGCGAGGACTGAATAGGCGTTACCGAAAAAATAGAATGGAATACCGAAAAATATCGTTTCCTCAAGTGGTCCGGCCACCAGCACGCCGGCGACCGACCGGGGGATGCTTGGCTCCTTATAGTCGGGCATGACCAGTCCTATTATCGGAGATCCTACTAGTAGCAGGCCGAAACCAATCCCGTGGTAAAATAATAGCATCTTTGCGAGATAGCCGACTGAGGTACGCCTGTACTTCGACAGCCAAGACCTGGGGTGCATATCGGCCATTTCGTCGACGAATTTCCCTGGCAACCGGGATTACAGTACTGCAACATCTAAAGAACGTTTCCCGTTNNGCGTCCTTGTTGCATTCTTGTACAATGCTATCGACGTTTTCGCGGTACATCTTGCTCACAGTATCAACGATGATTTTGATCTCTTTCCAATACGGACTGGCCGGCAAGCTGTTTTCAACGCTTGCAGAATTGACTGAAATGGGTTCTACATAAATGACCCTTCTAAATTTGGGTTTGTACATTATTTGAGCAGCTTTTGCAATTTGTCCTTTACCATCGCGTTTATCTTTTGGCCGTCGGCCTTGCCCCTGTATTCTGCCATTGCCCTTCCCATAAGAGTACTCAGTGCGCTCATGCCTTTTTCTTTGACCACTGCAATGTTGTCATTTATTATCTTGTCAAGCCCCTTGCCCAACTCTTCGTCGTTTATTGTAGAGACGCCCGCAGCCTTTATGGCTTCGTCGACGGTTCTTGCTTCATTTTTCATCAGCCTTTCAAAAATAATATTTACAGATTCTTTTGCTATTGAGCCGCTGTCCAGTTTAGCGAATATGTCCTTGATTAAGTTGTCTGATAGTATCGATGCGTCAAGCCCCTGCCTTTGCAGGCCGATAAGATCTTCAGTCAATTTAGATGCGACAAATGTGGGCTGCACTTTTGTCGCACTGGCAATTTCTTCAAATACACCAAGGTAGTTCGAATCAAAGATCTGGCTTGCTAGCTTTTTGTTAAGGTTATATTTCTTAGCAAGCGAGTCCACCATTTCGTCCCACGACCTTGGAACCTTGTCTGAAAGCGCATTTAGCATCGAGTCTGTGACTGGAATTGTTGGAATGTCTGTCTCGGGGTACATCCTCGCCGCTCCGGGCCTTGGCCTCAAATACATTGTCTTGCCGTCTTGAGTGGCCGCGCGCGTTTCTGCAGGGACGCCGTTAACTGCAGCTTGGAGCCGGCGGATTATCGCGTCGCAAGCAAACTTTGCCCTATCCTTTGGGCCGCCCACTATGACGAAAGCGTCGTTGTCGCTTGCCTGCAATCTTGACCTCACTGCGGCTACTTCCTGCTCTGTTATTCCATAGTTTGGAAGTTCGTCTGAATGGAATACGCCATCCAATTCGTAGAACGTGACAAGCTTGCCAAGCTCTTTTCCAATTCTGATGTCCGGATACGGTTCAAAGCCTATCATGCCGGCAAACGCCGGCACCCTTATAGCCTTGAATAGGCCTCCGACATCAAGGATCTTTTTCACGATCTTTGACTGCGCTTTGCCCAAAATGTCGGTGATGTCTTCGATTTTGTCGCCCACATTACTGACGTCAACTTTTCTTCCCTTCAATTTTTCTGCAATTACTATGAGGCCATGCTGCCTCTGCATCTCATGTTCAATGACCTTGACCAGCTGGTCCAGCTGTTGCACACCCTTGACTTCAACCACGGCTCCATTCTGTACCGAAATGTTGACATCCTGCCGGATGCTACCGAGGCCGCGAGCAACCAGCTTGCTCGCGCGGAGAAGCCTGCCCAGCGTGAGAGCAACCAGCATTATATCGTCAGACTTGCCTGTCACCGGTTCTAACGCTATTTCTATAAGCGGCACGCCGAGCCTGTCAAGGCCGAATTTACGCACGCCCTTCTCGTCACCTATGAGTTTGGCAGCGTCCTCTTCAAGGCAGATGCTCTGTACGCCTATCTTTTTTCCTGCGACGACAAAGTGGCCGCCCGACGCGACAAGCATCGTTCGTTGAAAGCCAGTGGTGTTCGAGCCGTCGATAACCAGCTTGCGCATCACGTGGACCTCGTCCATCACCTTTGAGTGGAACGCCAGCGAAAATATGAGCGCGGTTTCAAGAGCTTCTTTGCTGATGTCATGCGGCGGCTCCTCGTCTGCCTCTACGAGGCAGCTTGATCCAAAAGCTGTATGGTATTCAACAGTGCGCATCTTGGAAAATTCAAACATTGCCGCCGGATCATAAGCCCCAAGCTCGCTCTGGGTCGGACGCAATTTTCGAACAAATGAATGATCGTATTTCTGAGCCTCTTCGCAGCTGCAGTTGCAAAAGAGCTTGCTCCTTGTTGCTAGCTGCTGGTGTATCTCAAAACCGACCTTAAGGTCCAGAGACGCGGAGTCCATTGTCACTGGCCTAGAATTTCGCCCTGCACACGTATTAAGCCTTGCCTATATCGGGATGCATTTAGAGATCTCGTTCGCAAGGTTTTCCTGCATTACCTTTTTGGCATCCTTGCTATTTGCAAGCGCCCACATCGCCTTTACAGTAGCAGTCTCAGATATCATGTCCGACAATGGGATCACGCCAATGTCCAGTAGATCCCTGCCAGTGTCATATACTGTCATCCTGACCCGGCCCCAGATGCATTGCGACGTCATGCAGACCATGAGTCCTGTGTCAACTGCTTTCTTGAGAGCAGGAAAGCATTCTTTGCTCACATGCCCGAGCCCCGTGCCCTCTAAGATTATCCCCTTGTAGCCGACCTTGGCCGCGTGCTCGATCAACCTTGGGTCAAAGCCTGGATGGTACTTTAACAACGCAACCCTGTCATCGAATTTTGTCTTAGCAGCTAGATTGCCTTCAGATCTTTTTGTCAGCTTTATTTCACTTTTCTGCATCTCTACAGTGTTGTTTCTGACAAGCGCGAACGGCGTCGCGTCTATCGACTCAAATGCATCGCGCCTGCTCGTATGGTTCTTTCTTACTCTTGTCCCGATGTGACAGGCGATCGCGTCGTCCGAAGTGCCCGCGTGCATCGCCACAAATACACCAGCATATTCTGATTTTAAACCAAATATCGTGGCTCCGAGCAGATTTAATGCGGCGTCGGAAGAAGGTCTGTCAGACGACCGTTGCGCTCCAACAAGGACCACAGGGATTGTCACACCCTGAAGCGCAAAAGAAAGGGCAGCTGCAGTATAGTGCATGGTATCGGTGCCGTGCGATACGACAACGCCTAGATACTTGCCGCTCTTTACTTTTTCAACAACCTTGTCAGCGATCATTGTCCAGTGTTCCGGCTTTAGATTCTCGCTGTATTCGCTCAGAAGCACTACGGGCTCTATCGAGGCATGATTCGCGAGCTCGGGCACGGATGCATAGAGTTCTGAAGCAGAAAGGGCAGCATGCACACCTCCTGTGCGGTAATCTATTTTGCTTGCTATCGTCCCTCCAGTGCTGATCAGCGCGATTTTCGGCAGGCTCTTGTTTTGAGCCATTTCCGGAGGCTTGGCAATAATAGCAGGTTCGCTTCTTGACAACTTTTTCATCGACTTTATCTTGCCGACATGAATGCCGGTATTATAGCCGTTCTTTAGCTTGATGGAAATATAATCTTCGTTGGCAGATTCATAGCGGGGCATCAATATCCCGGACATCTCGCCGTCCTCTGTGCCGACATTTATGTTGTCGCCCACAGACACGCCGTGCTTTGACAATAGCTTGAGACCGGCTCCCCTATAGCCGCCAGTATCGTGCCTTGACAACGCCTTGAAAGGCGATTGTTGAATATATTAACAAATTGCCTCATGATTTCCCTTTGGCCAAGCGTCTCCAATATCTATTCATGGGAAAAGAAGCTGAGCTCCGGGACAGTGTAGTCTTTCAGCTTATTTTCTTTAGAAGTCGCAGTAGCCGGCATTGGCATGCTAACAAAATGCGGGATGAGATGGAGGTATTTTGTTATAAGAAAGTACGGGAGATTCTGACGAAAATAGAACCCCACATGATCTTAGTTCTTGGATTTGAGACATACTGGCAACTAAAAAAGAATGTTTTGGAAAACTAGAATCAGAATCAGAAGTCAAGGGAACAACGTCAAGGGTACTCATGAAATATGCTAAATGGAATGGTATTCGAGTAATAGCGATCCTACACCCTTCGGGCAGTCGGATCAGCAGCAATGACCGGAACAAGATTAGAGATACTCTGCAATCTAAGCTCTAGAGTGGTTATCACGACCTTCAATATGGCATTGTTCGTTCTATGGAAAGTAACACTACCCCCACCACTTGCTTGGTACACGCCTCGTCAAATCTGCTTTCTCAGTTTCAAGCTGCGAAACCATTTTTGTCATGCCATTGCTGACCAAATCAGACCGCAATGTTTTCCTATGCTCTATTATCTCCAATAGACCATTTCTTGAACCGCTTAGAGCTGAAGTTGTGCTTATCCGCCAATTATGAATCAGTGAGGTGTAATTATTATAGGCATCAAATCTGGTATACAATCTCCCCAGATTAGTTTGCAATGCAGGCGATAATAAACTATAATTGCCAGAATTGATCGCACTCTGAAAGGCTACTGCAGTAGTCATAACATAGATACCCATAGTAAGTGTGCCATCAGACTCTATTGTAACATCGGCTGCTTTCAGAGATAGTTGGTTCTGATTCTCTTTTATTTCTCCTATCAGAGATTGGATTAGATTCAGCTTGCTATCTGTTGTTTCTTCCTTTCTTTTCTGTCTATCCCAATTACGGGCAAATCTCAGACCAAAATAAGCACCTACAAATGCTCCAATAACTGCTATTATTAATTGAATGATAATTGCCAGTACAGTCTCGGTTCCCTGTTGCGTGGTACTAGTGACGCTCAGTGGAAATAGGGATAATAATGTCTGTTAAATAGTTTAATACTAATGAATTAAACTATTCTAAGAAGGGTATTTTGCCGACCAGTCTCGCTTTAGTAGAAAATCGAGTATTTGCAGACACTAATGTAGTATGGAATTGGCATACTTATGGCGACCTAATAGCAGACAATATGGACTTCGATGATAAGGAAGTAATAGCAAAGATAGGCAGAAAAGGACTTGAAGACATGTATGGTATTAGTTGGCTCTATCAAGTGGCCACCAGTGACGGTAATATCGAGTTCGTTGTAACTGAAAATGTTTTACGGGAATTGCATAGAAGGACACACGATCAGAACGGCATCAGTAGATACCAGTGGGGTGGAGAATTGCTTGACAGGTGGGAAGAACAATCTGGGGATTATATGGAATTTGAAGATTTTGAGAGTAGCCATAATAGAGCACAGACTTAGGCTTGATCATGGAGTCCTTGACTTTCTGCCTGACTCCGAAGATAGACTATTGATTGCAGCTGCATTTGCAGCTCACTGTGGCATTTTCCTGACTATGGATTACAGAACGATTCTGCCCTACCGGGATCGCATCAAAGAACTTACTAAAATGAGGGTATTGCGACCTTCAGAGTATGCACAAGAGGTATCTTGAAAATTACTGACTTCTGACTAATTCGTATAGCCTTTCAGTAATGTATCGGTCAGTTTCTGGCCATTCATCGAACCATTGATCAATCGGACGGACAAAATCAAAACCGAAACGCTCGTCGTTCACCCGGAGAAAAGCCAGTCTTAGATGCAATCCCTTTTGTGATAACTCCTCGTTTAGTTGGTCACGAAGCTTAATCTCCTTCTCGCTCATGATTGATTCTTTTTCGGCCGTTTCATCCAATACGTCATTGATTACCGGATCCTCGTGGTCACGGTCATTTGACAAAAAGTATTCAAAAAAAGAGAGGGGGCATCCTTATATTTAGGTGTAATAACGCCTCATAGTAGTGCAGTCCAATTCGGATGCGCAAACCAATGTTATCCTAGCAGAGCTCGACAACAAAATTCAATTCGTATATGAGGTAGCGTTTGCAAAGCGTGAACTGACAGGTCTTGGCGCAAATGTCACTCCCAAGCTGGAAGACACTATTCGATTTGAACTCCGGCCTCCATTCAATATCAGCACGGACGAAATGGTGAAAAGACTTGCTCATTTTCGGTCTGTAGGCGACAAAAAGACTGAATACACAAAGCTCGTTGCTATGAACCAGAAAGCCTCAGACAACCAGTATCTTACACACTGGTATTATCCCTATAAAGGCAAATATCATCCCCGTCTGGTTCGTTCCATTTTCAACATCATTAACGTCAAGTATGGCCAGAAGGTGCTCGATCCGTTTCTTGGGAGCGGTACAACGGCCTTAGAATCATACCTGTTCGGCCTAGATTTCATAGGTTTCGACATTTCTCCGGTATGTGTGCTTGTGGGTAAAGTGAAAGTTACAGCAGGAGAGGTAGCCGGCCAGCTTCCGCTCTTCAAAAAGGAAGCCATAAAAAGCATGAAACAAGACGTTCTGAAAAATGCCAAAGAAACGAAAAAGTATGCCAAGTTGGTCGATGATGATGGTGAGAGCGTTTATCAAGATTTTCTGGGAAAAATAGACGACGAAAGAATCACGAACTTTTACCAGCTTGCCCAGCTGATCTTCGCCAGCGATAGAGGACGCAGAAGTAGGGATTTTGAAGCATTCGAGAAGAATATTGACAACATGATAGCTTCCGCATCGAACTTAGCAGAAGCTGAGAAAATGCTAAAGAAGGACAGGAAATTGTATGAAGGTCGCATTAACAAAGGCGATGCCCGTAGTCTAAAGTCAGTCAGAAATGAATCCGTTGATGCCATAATTACTTCACCACCTTATTCAATTGCCCTAAATTACATGTTCAATGATCGTCACGCATTAGAAGAATTAGGAGTGGATATTGTAGACTTGAGTGGGAATGTTATTGGAGTAGCTGGCAAAGGAGCACAGAAGATAAAGCAATACGAGAAGGATATGGAAGCTGCTTATTCCGAAATGTATAGAGTCCTTAAGAAAGGCCATCAATGCGTAATTGTCGTTGGTGAAGCTAAAGTCGATGGCGAGCAGACGCAGACCGTGGAGGATGCTATAAAATATTGTGAAAGTATAGGCTTCAGATTGAAAGAAAATCTACCCAAGATAATCTTCGGCCTGTATAACACAATAAAAGATGAACGTGTCTTGTTCTTTGAAAAATGAGCTCTAAAGAAAAGTTGGTAAAAGAGGCGTTTGAGCTACCTACGAAATTAGGGGAAATTCCCTTTTCTGTGGTTGTCAAGGTGTCTTCTGGGTACGATGTCCTGCCAATCGACATGGCAAATACTGAAGATAAAGAGCTTATTGAGACGATAAAAAAACTGCTTGCAGAGTACATGAAGGTATCGCTATCAAGCCATCCAGCGTTCAAGGGTAAGAGGATAAATGATGTAGGCCGGCAGATAGAACCTCAGATCAGGCACGAGCTGAATAGAGCTCCGTTTGAAGTAGAATTGCTTGGTAAAGCGGGCTATCCTGACATGAAATTAACGTATAAGGGCAAAGTGACATACCTAGAGATGAAAACCACGTCCACGATTAGTCAATCCAGACTTAGAACGTTCTACTATACCGGCGGTAAAAAACTAACCACTACAGCTCATTACCTACTTCTATTGATACTAGCGTCACCTGCCGGAACTGATTACTGGAAAATAGATAGCCTAACCCTAAGTGATTTGTCTGGCCTTTCGGTAAAGCTGAAACCAGAGTTTAATGCAAACAAGACAGACTTGATGAACGTAAGCGCAAGGCTATTTTCGGTAAAATAACGGCGGAAGCCAACAGCGAGTACGTAAGTCAATCCGACACACTCAGGATTACCTGTTCTGCTATTGTCGAAAAGTTATTGGTTCTATCAACCAAGGATAGGTACAACAATGGCGGAGATTTTCAGGATTACGTGAAAAGATTACTTTCAAGAGTCGGCTATCTTGAAGGTCAATTATACTCCACGAGTGGCGAGTTTGAAGAAGACTACCATGGCCGTCTACAGGAACTTGGCAAGGAAGCTTACACATCTCCCGATATTATGGTACTAAACAGTTGGGATCATCCAGAAAATGATTTGGATAAACGATTTGGGCTAGCATGTTCTAGACGTGATACCCGATTTGATAGATTTGGCACTCCTTGTATGACTTTTCCGTATTATCAGCGAAAGGCGTTGAGAGAGATTGAAGACAAGATAGGTATGCCATTGTATGTGGTATTTGGTAGAAAGTGAATCGATTCTGACTATGCAATTTTAGTTAGCGATCTAGGTCATCCTGATGAATCAATGCAGATGGTAGATCAATCTACAGGCTCGAATAGATGGGTTGACATCTACCACGTAGACAGTCTTTGGTCTTGGGAAGACTTTATCCTTCATAGAGTAGAGATGGGAGACAGAGAAGCCAATGCAGGGAAAGCAAAGGGAGTTCTGCGAATAAATTGAATCAATAAGAATTAAACTTATTAAATTTGTTAAACACGCCAAACGGTCAGAGAATAAAAGACCTGAACAGGCTAGCCAAATGGGTGAAGGCCACTGCCCATTAAGTAAGGCACTGGTGACAAAGAGTGTTCTGACTGGTTGGTATGCTAACTTTACCCCCTCCCCCACCGGTGCACCACTTATTATATACTCTGATTTCTGAATAGAACGACATGCTAAAACAAGATTCAGCCCAGTCGGATGTGGCAAGACCAGCTTTGTATCTATTTGGAGCGATGGCGAAGGCGCATGTTCAACATATCATAAGATCGCAATGTATTCCTGAAGAAATACAAAACATCGATAAGATAATGACTGGATGGCATCATGCAGTAGAGCTGTTCAGAAATATAGAAAGCCGCGAACAAGGAATTGCCGATAATAATTACCCTTTTGATTTGGAATTAACACCAAAATTAATGGAAATTCAAAATGATGCTCTATTCAGAAATTCATTCTCAACCTACCCCTCAGAGTTCAAGATGGTTGAGATTGACAATCTCATAGCAGTCCAGCGCCATGTATCATTAGCATATACGGATATGATTGGCAAGCGAATCAACACAAATGCTTCGCTGGATGAATTAATCAATTTCTGTATATCTCCAAAACAAGATGTTCCTACTCCGCGGTCTTTANNAGAGCGAACAACCGGCTAATCCTCAATAATGGATTTCACCGAGTGTACGCCTTACGTAAATCAGGAATCAAGAAAATTCCTGTGGTAGTCCAAAATATTGGAAATCCTGACCTAGAAATGGCTCCGCAAATACTTGGCCTATCTCGTGACTACCTTCTGAAGCATCCAAGACCAGTACTGGTTAAGGATTTCTTTGCTGACGGATTGACTACTACTTTGAGATTAAAGGATACTGTCAGATCGGTCAGAGTTCAATGGGGCTTCGATCAGATGGATATGGCGATCTAGATGGATGAAGGAAAAGATTTCAAAGTGAAGGAGTTGCCAAACCATGCGGGTCAAATTGTTAGCACTTCCGAAAGAACTATGATCGTTCTAAAATTTGATGTTTATAACAAATCTTCAAGTAATACTAGCGGTGGAGCAAAGCTTACTGGATTGGA
>DAOL01000078.1:0-356 GCA_002501845.1 Nitrososphaera sp. UBA217 | reverse complement strand
ATTAACAAACCGTCAAGCGCTTTTGAGACTTTGGTTCAAGCTTTCACTTGCAGCCCTACCATGCTTCCATCTGGCTAAGAACAATCCTAGTGCAATAGAGAATGATATTGCAGCCAATACTGAGAAAAGTGAATACTCTCGGTAGTAGTTACCTGCAAAAGTGATGCGTGCAAAAGGGACTGCTGATTTCTGCTCCTCTAAAACATAGAGAACGTAGCTAACATAAGCAAGAACTACTAGCAAACTGCCAACTGCCAGAAACGCAATCGCAGATTTACCGAGCCTCTTTCTTATTATTTTATTCCTTTCAGTGTCATGAACCGGAAGCATGATATTTGCTAGGGAGTTTTTCTTTG
>DAOL01000028.1 GCA_002501845.1 Nitrososphaera sp. UBA217 | reverse complement strand
CCCCTTTATATGGTAGAGAACCGCGCTGTTTAAATTCGCTAGCCCTCCCACCTCGCCTGCCATACGCCAACTTTATTAATGCCGGTATGGATTGCGTCCTAGGTGGTTTCGGATGACCAAAATGCTAAACGTGAATATCGATACGTCAGGAATAGATGCAAATGAAGCCAAGGAATGGGTTAACGAGCTTGCCAACGTCTATGCAGATATGCAGATTTCAGACATAAACGTTTCAGGCAACAAGATCTCGTTCAAGGCTGGCTTTTCAGGAATGGACGACACCGAGCCAGAAGACATCAAGATGAAGCTCGAAGAATACTTGACGATGAACGAGACGTTCAAAGCGAAGAGCATCAACGTACGTTAAAAGGCTACCAAAGCCTTTTCTTATATTTTCCACAGTTATTCGCTACCGGTCATGATCAATTGTTACCAAATATTAGATGGAAAATTTATGCCTCATCACATGAATGACTTGTAAAGGTATANNCGAGAAATCTAAAGTACAAGGCGAGGCTTAGAGCTGGCTAGAGTCATCGGCCGAGACGCAGCGCCACCGGTGCTGACCGTTAGGAGGAAATAATCAACCCTTCAGGCCGCCGTTTGCGGCCCTAAACAGTCGCTTTTGCAGCTTTTCAAGTAGTTGCATGTCACTTGATAGGTCCAGCGCAAGCTTGACCAGCTTTGAATACCGGCTGTAGAATAGCTCCTTCCTGCCTGCAAGGTTTTTTGCTGCAACCTTGCCGGCATAGTAGTAGCAGTCAGCTAACATGCTGCGGCCAAGCAGATGATTTACTTTTGAGACAAAAAGATCGCTATCGTAGTCCTTTGACTTTAACTCCTTGATAGCTTTGACGGATCGAGAGATCGCCGGCCGGGTACCCCTCTCAATCCCGATGCATTCAAGGGCGACTTCAACCCCTTCTGCCATGGTCCTTGCATCGGCCTGTCTCACCTGTTCCAGCTCATGGAGCGGCATCGGCCTGCAGCCAGATATAGCGAGCATCCCCCCTATGAAGTTGTAAGCCGCAAGTTTGAGCCACATGGCGGCCACTGTCGGGTGATTGGCCTGTCGCATTTTTTGCTGGGAAAAGAGTGAGCTGATCAATGATTTTTTGCCTGCGGCAAATAGCGCCTTTCTGTATTTTTCCGGCGCAATACCCTTGGCTGCCGACGACAGATCGAACTTGTTGGTGTCCTTGAGCACTTTCATGCCGCCCAGAACGACTATGTGGTCTCTTGCCGGCAAGGCCAGATGCAAGAGCTCGAATGCGAGGCCTTCCACTTGAATAACCCGGTTGTGTTGGCTAGCAGGCGCAAACACCGCTAGATCATACTCGCAGCACTCAAATGACATTTCTGATGCACGGCAGCCGATCAACGCTATCGGATGCGGAATGGTGTGGGCAAATTTCCTGACCGCTGCTGGCACCGTGGGCAATCATGCGGTATTGGAAGCTGCAAGAATTTAACCTGTGTTGTGAGATACCAAAATCAACTCTAATATATGAATAGAAACTATATGTTGGCGCAATATGAAGCGCGCCAAAGTCAAGGCAGTTTCAGCCAGCAAGTACAACGGCAATTCAGATCTCGCAAGAAAGGTCAGATCCGGCGAATACAAGATCGCGGTCTATGGCCTCGGACACGTGGGATCTCCTCTTGCTTCGGCATGGCTCCGTGCCGGCGCATATGTTTTAGGCGTCGATAAGTCCCCACAGGTGCTTGAAAATGCAAGGAAGGGCAAAACTCATGTGCCAGAGCCTGGAGTGAACGAGGCTTTTTCAAAGGGCCTTAAGGATAAGAAGTTTCATGTTTACGACGATCTTATGAAGGCATCACAGGATGCCCATTTCAAATTGATATGCGTGCCGGTACTGCTCACCGACTCATTTTCTGCAGACCTAGCGGCGATAAAGCAGGTTGCGTCTGCAATCGGGCGCGGTCTGAAAAAGGGCGACATTGTATCACTCAACCCGAGCGTGCCGCCTGGCACATCAGAGGACGTAATTCTGCCGATCCTAGAGAAGGAAAGCGGGCTGCAAGTCGAGCGCGACTTTTACATGGTTTACAACCCGGAACGGATCTACGAAGGCAGGGCGATCGAGGACATTGAAGAAAGATACCCTGCTGTCGTTGCAGGCGCCGGCCCAAAGAGCCTGGAAATCGGAAGCAAGCTCTATTCACTGGTCGCAAAGAAAGGCGTGATCAGCATGAGCAGCATGAGGGCCGCAGAAACCGAGAAACTCCTCGAAGGTGTCTACCGTGATGTCAACATTGCGCTTGCAAACGAATTGGCAAAGTTTTGTGAAAAGGTAGGAGTCAACTTTTGGGAAGCAAGGGAAGCGGCCAACTCGCAGCCATTCTGCCACATACACAAGCCAGGAGCCGGAGTTGGCGGCGCGTGCATACCGGTGTACCCACAGTTCATACTCCACACGGCAGACATCAGGAAGGTCGAATGCAACATCACCCGGCTTGGGAGGAACGTCAATGACTCGATGCCGGCTTATTGCGTCGGCGAAGCTGTGAAACTGATTGATGGAACAGGCGCTTCGCAATCCATCATTGCACTTCTTGGCCTTGCATTCCGAGGAGGAGTGTCTGACACCCGTATGTCGCCCACCTACAAGATAATTGAAGAACTGAAAAAGTTAAAAGTGAAAGAGATCCGCGTCCACGATCCGCTTGTGGCAAGTGACCCGAGCCTGCCGCAGGACATCATGCTGACGTCGAGCCTCTTAAAGGCGGTGCAAGGTGCTGACCTTGTGATACTGGTTTCTGACCACCCGGAATACCGCAACTTAACGCAGCAAGACCTCGGGGGGACGCCGGTGTACGACGGGCGCGGCATTCTCGACACGTCCAAGTTTGCCGAGGGCAGATTCGCTTCAATAGGCAAGCCTAGTTAGGTTTAATACCGCCCGAAAAAAGATTTCAGATGTTTGGCGCGCAACCTGCACCTTTTGCTAACAGTCGCTTGGAAGAATAATTCTGTAATGCTCATAGATCAGACAAAGCTCCCAAACAAGCTGGTCTATGTCAAATGCAAGGACTACAAGGAGGTGGCCGACGCGATAAAAAAGCTTGTAGTAAGGGGTGCGCCTGCTATCGGAGTCACGGCAGCGTTTGGGCTTGCCCTTGCAGTGCAGGAGAGCAAGGCCAAAACGCTGCAGGAGCTCATGACCGACCTTGACACCGCATTCAACACCTTACGGGCGACGCGCCCTACGGCCGTCAACCTGTTCTGGGCGCTAGAAAGGGTAATGGACAAGGCGAAGAAAGCGAGAGTGTTGCATGAGGCCAAAAAAGTCGTGCTTGATGAAGCTCTCAAAATGTCCGAGGAAGACATCCACGCTAACCGGCAGATGGGGGCAATCGGTGCAAAGCTCTTCAGGGACGGCGAAGTCGTGCTCACCCACTGCAACGCCGGCTCTCTTGCAACAGTTGCCTACGGAACCGCGCTTGGCGTGATCAGGGCGGCGAGGGAATCCGGCAAGCGCCTCAGTGTCATTGCGACTGAAACCAGGCCAGTAATGCAGGGCTCGCGGCTTACGGCATTTGAGCTCCAGCATGACGGAATAGATGTCAGCCTGATACCCGACACTGCAGTGGGCCATATGATGGCAAAGGGTGCCATCAGCCGCGTGATCGTCGGCGCAGACAGAGTGTTGCGGACGGGACATGTATTCAACAAAATCGGCACTTATCAAGTGGCAATCCTTGCAAACAGGCACAAGGTTCCGTTCTACGTTGCAGCTCCTTTGTCGACATTTGATTTTGAAAGCAGTCCAGAAGACGTTGTCATCGAGGAAAGATCTGTCGATGAAGTGGTCAAAGTGGGCAAAAAGAGGATCGCGCCCAAGAGGGTAAGAGTCTTCAATCCGGCGTTTGACATGACGCCTCCTGAGCTTATTACAGGCATAATCACCGAACGCGGGGTTCTCATGCCTCCTTTCGAGAAGAACCTCAAGGCGCTTCTAGGCTAGCTTGTTGATAAAGTATTTATCATGTTTTTGCCCACCTTAGTGTAGCTAGAATGTCCCAAAAAGCGGTCACAGAAGCGCAGGTGTATGACGCTCTGAAAAAATGTATGGACCCGGAAATCCCCGTCAACGTAGTTGACCTTGGGCTCATTTATGGAATCAAGGTTGCCGGTGGAACTGATGTGGACATCAAAATGACAATGACCACAAGAGGCTGCCCTCTTCACGATACTCTGGTAAGCGATGTCAAGCGCTATGTCGGCAAAATAAACGGGATCGGCAGCATCAATGTGGAGATTGTATGGGATCCGCCATGGAGCCTCGAAAAGATGAACCCGGACGTGCGCGAACAGCTGGGCTTTGGCAAACCCAAGTTGCGCTTCCAGATCGACTATGAAAAAAGCAGGCCGCTCAAGGTTGGTAGGTTTGCAAAGCAGGAAGACGGTTCGCTCATTATTGCAAATGACAAGGATCAAGGATTCATGGTAAACGAAGCGATCGTCGAATTTTGGAATACTTGTGACGGTACCAAGACGATGAACCAGCTTACCGACCAGTTTTCAGCAAAGCTTGGAATGCCCAGGCAGCAGGTCGAGCAGGAAGTCGTCCAATTGGTTCAACAATTGCTTGAAGCTGAGCTGCTAAAAGCCTGATGCTGGAAAGGTTTTCTTCTTATCCAAGAGTAATCGTAGAGCTTGGGATGGGCGATGGCAGGCTACTGGAGAGCCTTGCCCAGCGCGATGGCGATTCACTATTTGTGGGCATCGAACGCGACAAAGAGCAGTCCCGGCTGGCGCAATCAAGAATTACGCTTTCCAATCTCATGATTTTGGGCGGCTCTTTTGAAGACATACTCCCGACATTTCCAGATGGCTCGGTTGACGGATTCATAGCAGTGCTGCCAGACCCAAGATTCATTGATGAAAAAAAAGAGGACAGTTGGAAACCGTTCTACAAAGCAGTTTATTCAAAGCTGAAATTGGGCGGGACGCTTGAGCTTGTCACGGAATTGACTGACGAGCTTTTGCAGCCTGTGACCGACGAGGCATATGTGAAATGGGTCACCCAGCTCAAGACTAGCTTCCTCTCAATAGGATTTCACTTGATGGATCAACGCGAAGGCGCACCTGCACAGTATTCGTCGCGCTGCCTTGATCAATTCAGGGGAGACCCTGAGCGTGTCCGCTTGGCAACGCTTAAACTGGCCAAACACTGATCGAATATTCCGGTTATTATTTTAGTATCAATCCGCCAATCCTGCTGAATTGCACACAGCCTGGCTAGTTTTTGTGCCGCATTGCCCTGTGCTCTGCCATGCAGCCCCTTGAACAGAACTCGGCGATACAGCCCTCCTGGCTGCACGGCACTGGCTCGGTGTGGCCGAATTTCTTGTTGCAGTAGGTGCAAATTGCTTCCAGCTCGGGAAAGTCGCGGTTAAGGAAGGACTCACAGGACCGCTTTTCACGGAACCACAGCACTTCAAGGTTCATCTTTTCGGCGTGAGTCAGGACGGTGTCGTAGGCTTCATAATAGCCGGGCGCGTAGAACTGGCGCATAAAGACAGAGCCCCCAGGGCGTTTTTTCGAAGTAGGGTTGCGGTAGGCGACAAGCCACTTTTCTGGCGGTATCTCGTCGCCGGACGCTATCCCTTTTCGGCCTTTCACGATGTTGTTTGCCCACTCGCGATTTTAATTTCTTGCTGCAAGCGCGTTATTCATGTACTGCCGCAATTCTGACGTCTTGACCCTTTCCTGCTGCATCGTGTCCCTATGCCTTACCGTTACGGTGTCATCCTGCATCGTGGTCTGGTCGATTGTAATCGCAAACGGCGCGCCGACCTCTTCAAGCCTGCGGTAGCGCCGGCCGATGGACCCTGACTCGTCGTAAAAGGTGTCAAAGTCAAGTTTGAGGTCTGAATGGATCTTGCGCGCCTTTTCGCCTAGCCCGTCCTTTGTCATAAGAGGCAATATGCCCACCAGGACGGGCGCGAGGTAAGGCTTGAGTCCCAAGACGACCCTGTCGTCGTGCTTCTCGTCTTCATAGTAGCAGTGCTCCAAGATTGTATAGATGCTCCTGTCTATTCCCATCGACAGCTCGAACACATGTGGCAGCACTTTAGTCTGATCTGTAGGATCAACTACTTCCAGGTTCTGCTTGCTGGTCGTGCCGTGTCCCTTCAGGTCATAGTCAGAGCGGTAGTTGCATGCCACGAGCTCCAGCCACCCTATGCTGGTCTCTACCTCAAAATCAAACGCAATGGAAGCATAAAAGGCCTTTTCGTCGTCCGACAGCCGGCGATACCGGCTGCGCCTAACATCGACGCCGGTCTTGTCGTAGAATTCAATAAGAAGAGCCAGGTAGTAGGCGACGAGCTTGTTCGGTATCAGCCCTTTCCTCACCGCTTCCTCGGCAGTTGCCTCGGTTATTGACGACCCGTCAGACAGCCGCAGAATCGTGTCCTTGATTTCCTCGAACTTTGGCAACTCGTCAAGCCTGCTCGGGTTGCAAAATACTTCGATCTCGGCCTGGTAGAATTCCCTTAGCCTAAGAAGGCTCTGCCTTGGCGCAATTTCGTTGCGGAAGCTTTTGCCCACCTGCGCGACTCCAAGCGGCAGCCGGCCGCGCATTGTCTTGAAGACTCGGGCAAAGTCGACAAATATGGTCTGGCAGGTTTCCGGCCGCAGATACGCTTCCTCCGCTGCCGGCCCGATGCCAACTCTAAACATCATGTTGAACCTGCTTACGCCGCCAAATTCGCTTTTACAGTTTGGGCAGCGCAAATTGTATTTCTTGACAAGAGCGTTTATCTCCTCATCTGCCATCCTCTCAGGCACATTCTCGCCAGTCTTTTCCGTAACGTATCGGTCTGCGCGAAATGTAGAGTTGCATTTTGTGCACCTTAAAATTGGATCGGTGAAGTTGCCGATGTGGCCCGAAGCAACAAAGACGCTCTTGCTCATTATTTGGCATCCGTCGATCTCCATCATGCCGTCGCGTCGTACTAACTCGCGCCGCCACAGCTCGACAAACTTGTTCTTCATATTGACGCCTGTCGGGCCGTACTCCCAAAAACCGGCAGGGGCGTCCGCGTAAATCTCGCAACTTGGAAAGTAGAAGCCGCGCTCCAGCGCAAGTTTCATTACCTCGTCGTAATTAGCGACCATCCGCAAGGAGCAGACATGCCAGACAGGCTTTAAGTTTATTGCCCAGATTTTATGTAAAACTATTTTATTGTGGAGACATAACATTTTATCTCGGTCAAAATCCTTCTTTAGGTATCTATCTTGAAGGTATCTGACAGGACGCACGGCGTGGAATATGCCATCCGCGACATCACCACCTACGCGCGAAAATACAAGACATCTGGCAAGGAGATAATCTATCTCAACATAGGTGACCCTGTCAAATTTGATTTCAAGACCCCCGACCACATAAAGAAAGCACTTGTTGATGCGGTCATGCACGACGAGAATTATTATGCCGATTCCGAAGGGCTGCCGGAGCTCCGACAGGCAATTGTTGAAAAGGAATCAGGAAAAGGGCTAAACGTCACCGAAGAAGACGTCATTGTCACAAACGGAGTGTCTGAGGGCCTTGACATGACGATGGCATCCATAATTGACCCAAACAGCGAAGTGCTGATGCCCGGGCCATACTACCCGCCGTACTCTTCGTACGCGAAGTTTTACGGGGGAAAGCCAGTCGAGTTCAAACTGCACCCAGACGGCAGGCCCGACCTCGAAGACCTGAGAGCTAAGATAACGCCACGGTCGCGAGCACTATGCATCATCAGCCCGAGCAACCCAACGGGAGAGGTTTTTGACAGAAAGAGTCTCCAGCAGTTGTTAGACATCGCCACAGAGCACGACCTCTATGTCCTTTGTGACGAAATATATGACAAGATCGTTTTTGATTCGCAGTTCACAGGCATCGGCAAAGTCGCCAGGGACGCGCCTGTCATCCTGCTCAATGGCTTTTCAAAAGCGTACCTCATGACTGGTTGGCGATGCGGTTATATCGCAATGAACAGCGGTTCTAAGAAACTTGCTGCTCTTCGCGAAGACATACCCAAGCTCGCGCGCGTGCGGATAGCTTCCAACCTGCCGGTGCAGATGGCCGCGGTGCAGGCGCTTAGAGGGCCGCAAACTCACATTCCAAAAATGGTGGAAAAGCTGAGGGCACGGCGCGATTATGTAGTCAAGCGCCTTAACGCGATGGGGATGCAGTGTAGGATCCCGCGCGGAGCATTCTACGTCTTCCCCAAGGTCGACCTCGGCACTAGGTGGAAGGGCGACCAAGAGTTTGTAATTGATCTTTTGAACAGCACCGGCGTCCTGACTGTGCACGGCTCCGGCTTTGGTTCCACCTACGGCTCGGGACACTTCAGGATCGTTTACCTGCCGCCGGAGGAAATGCTGGAAAAGGCGATGGATAAGCTCGAGCGCTTTATGAACCGCAAATAGCTATCTTTTTTCGTCCGCTTTCGGCGTGCCTTCATGGGCTATTGCAGGTACTGCCTTTCTCCTGCTCACAGCCAGCGCCAAGGCAAACGACGCCAGCGAGACAACAGCTGCTGTAATGAATATCAGGTTGTACGCGTCCTGCGTGGGAAATTGCCCTTCAACTCCTTCTACTGTTCCTTGATACATCTGTTGAAGTATTCCGGCAAACACAGGACCGACTGACATCCCGACGAGGTTGAGTAGCAGCGTCATCCCAAGAGCAATCCCGGTCATTTGCATCGGCACGGAAACGAGGATTACATTAAATCCGCCAGTAATCGAAAGCGAAAGCCCAGCTGCGAGTATTGTGAGTCCAACTGAAACCATGCTTTCGGTAGAATGGAACATGAGCAGTATGAAGAATCCTGTCGTACTGATTGCAGTGCCAATTAGCGCGAGCTTGGTATTTTTGACTCTGTTTAGGACAAAGCCTGACATGATTGTTCCGATCATAAACACAACCATGAAAGGTAACTGAACGCTAGCGACAGCCAAGGCGTTTCCTCCGAATCCTAGCGGCTCTGGGCTCCTGACCATCACTGGGACCGTTAGGTACACCATGAAAATTGATAGGAAGGTCAGCATGAGAATTATTGTCGGAGGAAGAAAATTCTTGTTCTTCATTAACTTGAAATCAAGAAGTGGCGAATGTGTTCTTTTTTCAATTGCAATAAACGCTGCAAGTGATGCCCCTGATGCGGCAAAAAGGGCGGCAATCTGATACCATGAGTCAGCACCGTTACTTTCTATAAAAGTGATGCCGGTCAGAAATAAAATTATCGTAGCAGCAAGCGCGATTGTGCCCTTTATGTCAATTGTCTGGTCATTCGACGGATTGTTCGCCGCCATCGTTATTGGACTCTGAACGCGCACGAACTTCACTATGATCAGCCAGAGTGCAATCGCAACGGGAAGTACAGCCAAGAACGTTGCTCGCCACCCAAAATTTTGGATTATAGCTGCGCCGCCCACCAGGCCGATAACAGCCCCTGCAGGGAACATGGAACCAAATATCGTTTGTGCCATTGCAAATTTTTTCTCTGGAAAAACTTCCCTAATGATTCCAAAGGCAATAGGAAACGCAGCCATCCCAACACCCTGCGCAGCTCTTGCCGCGAGCATGAACTCAATGTTGGTGGCAAATCGTCCTGCCAGAACGCCTGCTATGTAAACTGCCATCACTATGAGCAATATCTTTTTCTTGCCATAAATATCAGACAGCTTACCTCCAATCGGCGTCACGACGGCCGCTGCAATTATGTAGGCTGAAAGTAGCCACGACGATGTGCTGTACGAGATGTTGAAGTTGTGAATGAAATCCGGAATGGCCGGCAGTATCATTGTCTCGTCAAATAAAACAATAAGGCCCAAAGAACTCAGAATGATCAGTGTTCTCCATACTGAACTATTCGCGTCTTGTTTTTCTATGGTAACCATTATGTCATCAACAACCTATTTTGAGCTTGACTCTGAAATATTCCGAAGCGGCAGATACTCTGGATCAAAGAAATACACAAGCTATTTCATGATAAGGTGCGTCTAATAAACCCGGTGGTATTATTTTGCTGACCGAGTTAACATAAAATGACTGCCCGAGCATTACCTTAGTACCTTCTTTTGCAATGCCGCCCTCGGGAAGATTCAAGGTGTGCTTTATCTACACCTTCGTTGCTGGCGAGTACGAAGTGCTCAGGCAGCAGTACCCCAAGCTGGCTAGTAAAAGCTGCCTTATCGAAAAGCTTGTGATCATGACAAGCTGGTGCAGACAGTAATATCCCAGCTCCTTACGCCACAGCTGCAACAAACAAGAATGATTATTAAACGACTCCGACATGAGGTACGTGTGTACACAAAAAAGGCCCCTTGGCAAAAGAGGGACAACGGCCTCACAGCTAGAATAATTGTCAGCTTTGCGATCCTCACGATACTCTACCTTGTATTCCTCAGCGTGCTTGCCTATGTTGGCCTTGGCGCAATCCCAATAGCAGTCATTGCCGGTATCATGATATTGGCTCAGTGGTACTTTTCCGACAAGATAGTACTGTGGAGCACCGGTGCGAAAATAGTGAGTAGGGAGCAGTTTCCAGAGTTGCATGACCTAGTAGAGCGCATAGTGGCGCGCAACAACCTGCCCAAACCAAGAATTGCTGTCATTAATACCAAAATGCCAAATGCATTTGCAACGGGCAAGACGCCCAAGAGCTCTATCGTCACGGTGACTACTGGTCTGATGGATCAACTTGAAACTGAGGAGCTCGAAGGTGTAATTGCGCACGAGCTTTCCCACATCAAAAACCGCGACGTTTTGGTGCTTACCCTTGCGAGCCTATTCTCCACAATCGCGTGGTACTTGATGCAGTCCAGCCTTTACGGCGGAATGTATGGCGGCTATGGAAGGCGCAGGGACGGCGGAGGCGGAATGTTACTTGTATTGCTTGTCGCGATCATCACCTGGTTTGTCAGTTTTCTTATGATAAGAGCGATATCTCGGTACCGCGAGTTTGTGGCCGACAGGGATGGCGCGCTCATGACAGGCAAACCGAGCAAGCTGGCGAGCGCCCTTCTCAAGATAAGCGGCACCATGAAGCGGATACCTACACAGGATCTAAGGCAGATGGAAGGTATGAACGCTTTCTTTATCATCCCGGCGCTCTCCGGCAGCTCGTTTGCAAACTTGTTCTCGACTCATCCTCCGGTTGATCAAAGGGTGAAAAAGCTCTTGGAAATGGAGGCTGCCATGAGCTGAACTTTTTCAAAAGAATACGCGACAACATCAACAGCAAGCGCCTGCCAAAAGCCGATTCTGAAATATTGTTTTCCATTTCTTCTGCTTACATTACGTTGGAGGTGAAGCTTGGGCTCAAGGTGACTGGCAGGTGTGCCGTCACCTTCAAGACAGTTAGCGGCACGTTCTTTTACGAAATGGAACAGGACATCAAGCGCTTCCTTACCTCTCTACAGCCTGAATTCGACCTCGCATACCGCGCAGTCACCGACTCGTACGGCTATATGTGGATAGTGTTCGAGGGCAAGAGGATAGAGGATCTCCTGGCGGCCCTGACCGCTACAGGTGACATGGTAGAAGAGAAAGGCTTTTCAGATCAGCTGCTGGCTGCGGTGTTCGAGTTTGCAAATGAGAGGCAGGGCGGTCATCAGTACCTAATTTATAATTACAGGCGCAACAACTTTTACCCATTCGTCCCAACCGGTCAGAAAACAAGAGACACCGAGCAGGAAATGATAATGATGTCCGCTATAGGCGAGGAAATGCCCTTTGAAAAAGACATGACGCTGTGGTATCCGCTGTGGGACCTTCCCCTTAAATCTCCGGGATAACGCCTTCTCCTCTGAAGAGCCTTTTTGCTTCGTCTATCGACAAGTCCGCGCTTGGCAGTATGATGTCAGACTTTATTATCTCCCGCGGGTCTAGTGGCTTGCCATTCTTTACCACCATGTTGTTCAGCTCTGTTAGCCTTTTCTTGAATTCTACGTCGTCGGATCTCTCTTTGCTGACAAGTTCGACCATCGCGTTGTCAATGTCATTCAGTTTCTTCAGAGTCTTGTTGTCTACCGTGAATTGTCCATGCCCCATTATCCTGACTATTTTCTTGACTGATGGCCCTGCGCTTTTCGCCCTTGTCTTGGCAACAATTGCCCTTTTCTGCGTCCTGTTGGCCGATTTTCGTGTGGAAACCGCTTTTTTGGCGCGTAATTTGCCTTTTGATTTGAGCTTGCTAGCAGCCATCCTGCCTTTCGCCTTTGCTTTTTTACTCATTGATGCGTTTCTTGCTCCACTTGTTGTTTCTTTTTACGTTCCTTCTCTGACTTTAACTTTGCTAATTCTTCCTCGACTGAATTTTGTACTGTAATTTTTTCTAATTCTTTCTCAATTTCATCCTTATTTGATGTATAATCTGTCAAAACCCCTGAATTTATCATGTCGTCTAGGGCCTGAGCTTTGGCTTTCATATTCTCGGTCTTTTCCTCGGCTCTGTCCATAGCCATTCCGACATCCGCCATCTCCTCCGAGATGCCGGTTACGCTCTCTTTTATCTTGACCTGCGCCTCAGCCGCTGAATATCTCGCCTTTATGACTTCCTTCCTAGATTTGAACTCCTCCACCTTGATTGCCATGCGCTTTTCCGCATCTTCCATCTTTCGCCCCTCTTCTTGAAGTTCTGTTATCTGCTTATCGAGGCTCTGGATCTGGATCAGGTTGGCGTTTTTGCGTTCAAGCGCAAGCCTAGCGAGGTCTTCCCTTCCAGCGTCTAGCGCCCGTCTCGCTTGCTCATCAAGCAGCCGTATATTGTCCCACAGCCTTGACTTTTGCATTTCTAGCCTCTTGCGCGAAGTAATGATTTCTGCTAGGCTTCTTCGCAGCTTGTTAAGCATTTCCAGCTGTTTGACATACGAATAATCTAGAGCTTCGCGCGGATCCTCAAACTTGTCAAGGAGCATGTTTACCTTTTGTTTGATTACGGTTGAAACACGGTTCATAAGGCCCAATTTTTGTTCAAGCTATTATTCAAAGTCAGGTTATTAAATTATTATGCTAGCGATTGAGTCTGCGCCATTCGTGTGCGTCCGGCGGCCCATAGTCTTCTTTTTTTCGAAAGAATCCCCAGAAAAGCAAAAATCCGCCAGCGGCGATCATTGCAATTGCAAATTTTTCGTTTGTGATCTGGGCGTTGACAAAGTTGTCAAGGAACAATTGCGTGCCGTCTCCGATAAGACCGGCGGAATGCTGGATGTTGAACAACACAATGTTTCTTATTAGGATTATTGCGGCGCTGACCATGAAGAGGATGCCCATTGCGGACATCCAATTCCTACCGCGCTTTCTGCCCCCGATCTCTTCCTTCCACCTCATGCCAACACGATTTAGAAGGTGCCATTGCTGATAACGTTTGCGTTCAGATCAGTTTCACGCCGGGGTTCTTCAGCTTGTTTCTCTTGGCTGCATTAAGCAGCATGGGAGTCAGGACCTCCGCCTGGTACGTGAGGGCGAGTGGCCCAAGGTAGATCGGGCGAAGGCCGGAGATTTCGGAAACAAGTTCAGTCAATTTGGCAACGGCGCCCTGATCGTCGCCGCAGATGAAGGTGTCTGCGTCAAGGCCCTGACTAACGTTTTTCAATTTTACTTCAGATATCGTGTGGAATGCAGACACTACCCTCGACCTTGGAGGCAGCTTGTCGGCAACCATTTCCGCTGCATACTTTTTGTGCTGCTCGAGCGGGATATAGACGAACCCAGCGTCAGTTCTTGTCATGGGCACGATGGGTGACACGACTATGCAGTCGTCTCTGATCTTTCCTGCCAGTTTGCCGCAAGTGTCGTCGATGAATTCGTACGGGATTGAAAGTATCAAGATATCGACATCCTTGCCAAGCGCAATGTTGTCGTCACCGGAAATGCTGCCGGATATACTCCCATAGGCTTCTTTTGCAGCCTTACTGTAATTGTCTGCCGCTTCTCTGGCCTTCTGAGCTTCCCTAGAGCCAACGATCAAATCGTGCTTTTGACACCATCTGAGCGCAAAGCCTTCGCCCATGCCGCCGGTGCCACCAACTATACCTATTCTCATGTTGACGGTGACTGGGAGTCTTGATATTAATGTTGCATCGGCTTTTTGTCTTTGTGTTCATACTTTACGACTGGCAGCTCCCTCACCAAGATCCACTGCTTTTTCTTGAAGAATACGAACAACGCTGCGGCTACTATTGCCATTGTGAGCATTACTATCGTAAAGGCCTATTGGCATTTTCAAGATGTTATTGAGATCGAGCCCATTCATGCCGTAGACGCTTGAAATGAATGTTAGTGGCAGTAGTATCGCAGAGAAGAGCGTCAGCGTCCTGATCGTCGTTCATCTGGAGCGAGACATTTGCAATGTACAGCTCCCGCGTCGAGTTCACTGTATCCTGGTACGATTCGACGAGCTCGATAATCTGATTGATGTCGTCATAAACTATTTTCAAGTACTTTATGTCGGGTTTGTCTTCCTGCATGTGGGTCAAAAAGTTGATGATGTCGCGAATGTGCTAAAAGTGCCTGCGCAGTATTATTATCTGCCGCGACAGGTTGTCAAGGTATTCCAGTATCTTTCTTGATGGCCTGTAGAAAGACCTCTGCTCAATGTCTGACACGCTGAGCTCTATCGCTGTGAGAAGCTTTTCGTACTTGTCGACGATGCTGGAGAGAATGTTGGTATACTCTTCGAGAGCCTTGCCGTCCAGGTGGAACGATTGCTGGACGTTCAGCAGCTCCGGCGTAGTCGGGTCTGTAAGGTCTACCCAGATGTTATATCCCTGTCGGATGTCGTCCTTTGAGCCACCTTTCCTTACTTCCATTTCGTTGTACGAGATGATGTTCTACACTGTACTATAAGGGAGCTACATTGGCTATAATGGGTATCTAAAAAATTATTATGTAATGTTTGCCAAGCGGCGACGCAGATTTCCTTGACTTGGTATACGAAGTGAGGAATTTGGGAAAGCAAATCCGGGGCGCATTCTTTGACAAGCATATGTTTGATGCAGTGCGCGAAAGCTTTGACAAGGAATATGTCTTGAACCAAAGTTTACTTGACCCTTGGATTATGAAGCCGAAACCTTAGCGAACACGTCAGAAATGCAGCTGCCATTAAACGCCAAAGAAGCCATTGCAACAAGCATTGATAAGAATTCCACCACCACGTAAGGTAAGTCTAGTCTGTCACTGACCTAAGCGATGGGGTGTTGCACGTATTCGAGCCTTTCTGGGATGCTAGGCGCAAGAATGCGTCGCGACAAAGCTTTTTATTCGGTTCGCGCGCAAATGAGGGCAATTGGAGTTCGATGCAAACCTGATCTATTGGCTGTCTGGCATAGGGGCTTCCATCATCATCAGTTGGTTTTTCGCGACCAAATATCATGAGGGGCGCAATTATCGATCTGGGCACAGGCTTCTCTGGAATGATTATGCCGAAATAGGAAGTGGATAGCCCGAAATGGCAAAAGAACAGTTGATAGAAAATGTCATTGCACTTGGCAAGTCAACTGGCAAATTCACGGCCACCAAGGGAGATGATAGTGACCTTGTCATTGAGCACATTATAGTGGACGCGGAATATTACAAAGTAGTAGGTGAAGAGAAGACAAAGAAGGTTTATCGTGCGTACATGCTCTTTGATGAAGAGACAAAAGAAGCCAAGTACAACGAGGAGATGACCGATAGCTCCCGAGATGTCGGCTTCAGCGCGGCTGATGGAAAGTTTTCGTTTGGCCAAAAAAAGTCCTTCTTCAAGGGCAAAGTCATTGGCTCTAAGCAAACCGAAAAAGTGTGGGGCATAAGAAAAGACGACTTGTCATTAAGCAAAGTTGTAGACTATACATTTGATGTCAAAGACATACGCAAACCTATTGAAGAAATGCTGGATCAAAATGGCTGGAAGCTATCGCAGGTCGTGTTCAAGAAAGATGCGACGTACAAGAAGAAAGATGGCGGCGGATGGTTCGGTAAATTCAAATAGTCAGTGACCTACGCAATCCTTTGGTTTTGACGTTTCATTAAGAAACAACAGCAAGCAATGCTGTACCCAGATTTGAGAACTGCTCGTTATTCTTCCTGCCTTCTACGTCATTCTTTTTCCGTTTCTTGCGGAGAAGATACTGGAAAACAATATGCTCAATTGCTTGGCAACTTTTGCAACTAGACTTGCTGTCAATATTGACGTTAATGCTAATGCCGTGGTGACAAGCACCGAAGTTGATATCATTAAACTGATCGGATTTGCAAGCGGGAATGCGATTATTATGAGAACAGCGGCCGTTGTGCCTGCAGCGAGTGCAACGTTTTGACATATTTAACCAAGACATTAAAATTATTAAGTGATCTCACGTCCACAGGTGCAGCCATTGCCTCTAGTTATCTTTATGCGCCACGGGCAGGCAGAGAACAACGTCAGTAGGACCCTTGTCGGCAGACATATCGAATCGCATCTGACTTCTCAAGGCAAGGATCAGACGGCCGACGTCGCAAAACAGCTGAAAAGCATTCCTATAGACAAGGTCTACGTCTCGCCTGTGATAAGGGCAATGGAGACGGCGCAGATAGTGTGTGAAACCCTGGGCATGGATTATGAAATAGACGAACGGCTTTATGAAATCGAGCTGGGCAAGCTTGTAGGCATGAACTACGAAGAGGTGACCACGAAATATGGCGACTTGTTCCTAAGGTTCTACGCAGAACACGATCCGGTGCTTGCCAGCTTTGGTGTGGAACCATTTGCAGCCGTCAAGCAGCGCGTAAAAAGTCTCCTTGACGACGCCCTGAAAAAGCATGAAGACAGCAATGTGCTTATGGTTACACACCTTGACCCCATTAAGGCAGCTCTAGCTACCATCCTGGACCTAAAGCCGGAAGCGCTTTACCGATGGCATATACGCAACGCTTCGCTCACAGTATTAAAGCATGAAAGCAGGATTTACTCTCTTTCTGGAGTGAATGTGATGGCAATACACCGCTATCCAAATGATTGAAGCGAATTGCGATTTGCAAAACCTTAAATAACATCGGGAAACGAGTCATAACAGAAAAGGGACGCAATAGAATGGTTCCACATTCAGCGATAATTTTATTCCTAATTCCCGTTGTTGCTGTATTCCTTCTTGGCGTTGATTCCGCTTTTGCGCAACAATCAACCCACAACTACATTATACACAGGATTGAGATCTGGGCTCTGTTCTATAGGCTCATGGTCGTCGCATTTGTTATCGGTGCGGTGGTTATGGGCTCTATTGCATACGTGGTGTGGCGCTTCCGGGAATCACATCCAAAGAATAGGGGCGACATCACTCCTGCTAGGGCTGGAGGTGCACAACACTAATGGGCCACGCCACTATTGAATGGATCTATATCGGAGTAGTAATCGCAGTCCTTGTCTACGTTGGTGCTGACGCGTGGAACGTCGAGCGGTTGCTGGACGTCAGCAATGCCCCAGCAGAGGCCGAAGTTGTCAAGGTTACGGGTCAGCAGTGGTTATGGACCTTTGAGCACGAAGACGGCAAGAAAGAGATAAGCGAGCTCCACCTGGTCAAGGGCAAACCCTACAGATTCGAGGTAACGTCCATCGACGTAATTCACGCGTTCAACATGCCCGATTTTGCCACGCTTATAGACGCGGTGCCGGGCAGGATCAACACTGTTTGGCTTGTGCCCGACCAGTCCGGCGAATACCTGATTCAGTGCAGGGAATACTGCGGATTCTCACACTACCAGATGAGGGCCAAGCTGATAGTCGAAGAGCCAACCGGAGGATCCAATGTCACCAAGGCCGCAGCAGAGATACCATCAAAGGGCGTCACAGCTGTGTCAAGCTAAAACAAGTTTCATGCAAAATTTACTTGAACAAGACTCTCGTTGGTTCCGCGGCAAGGCTAAAAACAAAATGCTTTTATTGATATAGCATTCCATGTAAGGATAATAATAATAAGAGGGATGGATGGAAGTTGGTCCTAGAGGTTAAACAACCCCGCCCGATGTGGGAAATCCTGTTTTCGACCCATCACACTGATATCGGCCTGCTGTATGTTTACCTATCAGTCACAGCCTTGATCATAGGGGGCGCTCTAGCTATGGCAATCCGTGTCGAGCTATTCGTTCCTGGCCCCGGAACTTTAATTCCTGATTCTAACACGTTCCATAGGATATTCACAGTGCACGGCACTAACATGTTGTTCCTTTGGCTTATCCCATTTGCATCTGGCATTGGAAACTACCTGATACCAATCATGGTGCGGTACAAAGACATGGCATGGCCAAAGCTGAACGCAGTAGCGTTCTGGATGATTCCGGTAGGCGCCGCTCTCGTATGGCTTGGCTTTGCTGATACAACATGGAATGCTTATCCACCATACTCTATAATCAGGGCACCAGGACCTGCCGCCGAAATGTGGATTTTCGGGCTAAAGATACTTGGCATTTCTTCAGTTCTTGGCGCTATCAATTTTGTAGTAACTATTCTTAAGATGAAACACCCGGATCTTCCGCTCATGAAAACGTCGCTATTTGTATGGTCGACGCTTGTTACGTCTATCATGATAATTGTCGCGATACCTACCTTTGCAGCAGCGCTTATCATGCTGTACACGGACAGACTCGGCGTATCCGGCTTTTTCAATCCTGCAATGGGAGGGGATCCCATAGCTTACCAGCACCTGTTCTGGTTCACATTCCATCCCGAAGTGTACATTTTCCTGATACCGGCAGTGGGCATGCTGTACGAAATTATTCCCAAATTCTCTAGAAAGCCCATTTTCAGTTACCAGTCAGGGGTCGCGGCGTTCGTGCTCTTGGCATTAGTTGGCTTTGCGTCTTGGGCGCACCACATGTACTCGACAGGCATGAGCTTCACTGAAAAGACGGTCTTCATGGTCGGAACTCTTGCGGCCGTGCCAGCATCGGCCATGCACGTCTTTAACTGGATAGCGACAATGTGGGGCGGAAGGATCAAGTTCGCGGCCCCCATGAGCTGGGGAGTTGGGGGTATAGTGCTGTTCTTCTACGCGGGAGCTGGAGGCATCGTTAACACCGCTATGCCGCTGGACTTCCTCACGCACGACAGCTACTGGGTCGTGGGACACTTCCACCTCTTCGTTGCGGGTATGGTCACCATGGCGTTCATTGGCTTTATTCACTATATGTTCCCATTCATCACTGGAAGAATGTACAATGAAAGAGCTGCCATGGTTTCATTCTGGCTCTTCTTCGCGGGACTTTCGATCGTATTCCTGACGCAGCACATCCTTGGACTATACGGACAACCAAGACGGGTGTACGACTATGTGCCGGTGCAGCCGCTCATAATAATGAACCAGATAGCCAGCGTTGGCGGATGGATGGCTGGTGTCGGAGCGGCCGTGTTCATTTACAACATGATAACTAGCGCATTCAAGGGCAAGCCTGCCAAGATGAACGATCCATTTGCTATTGGAGAGCAGTACTACGACTATGCTCGGCGTGAACCCCACCACTAAAGGAGAAAATCAGAAATGTCGCATGATGAGCACGGACACGAAAAAGAGCCAATAATTCTGACTTCCGGAAGGCGGTTGGGCAAGGGACTTGCGATCATCGTCATTACTCTGGCGGTAGGCGCGGCCATTGCTGTGCCTTTCTTCCACGACTTTTACAAGAACCCACCTCCTGTGACCCAACAACACAAGACAACGCCGCCAACAACACAGCCGCCGGCCGAGGCGGGGACCACCACCATTTCGATATTGCAGGGGGCTTCAACTCAGGGAAACCCGGACTTCAGCTCTGACGAAAAGCCGCAGGTGCCACTTGGCAATAAGATTGTGTGGGACAACCAAGATAAGACGCTACACACTGCAACTTCTGGCACAGGGCAAGACGATCCTGACAAGGGCAAGCTATTCGATACCAGCTACATTACTGGCGGACAATCTGCAGACATAACGCTTGACAAAGTCAAAGCGGGCGAAGTCAACTATTTCTGCTCGGTTCACCCATTCATGACGGGCAAGATGACAATAGAGTAGCAAATGCTGCTTAAGACGCTCTCTTTTTCCACCCTTGCCGTCCTATTTTCGCTTATAACTATCGGAGGATATGTTAGCGCCTCAGGAGTAGGCCTGACCTGCCCCGACTGGCCATTATGTCCCTACGGCCTGCTTCCGCATGCAGACTTTATCATTGAATACTTCCACAGGTCGGTGGCCGCTACAACCGCTGTGCTCGTAATCGCAACGATGGCTTTTGCATTAAAGTCAAAAGCTGCACCTACGGGAATGAAGGTCGCGTCAATAATAGCCGGCGGCGCGGTAATAGGCCAGATAACTCTGGGCGCAAGAGTAATAGTGGAGCGGCTGGACGCCCTTTTAGTCACGGTCCACCTTGGGCTTGGCATCTTGCTCTTTTCGATGGTTCTTATCACTGTCCTAAACGCCCACAGGCTCGAAAAAGACACGAAGGCAATCCGGGCCAAGGCACAATAATATACGGGCAGAGCAAAATTCATGCCTGTGAAGGTGGCGGCCCTTGTGGCGATTTCATTTTTGCTTGTTGTCGCTTCTGCGCCAGCGTATGCGCACTTTGAACACTTTACCCACTACAATAATAGGGGAGACTGGATAGGGCCGTATTACGCCTATGAGGCACTCGAGCCGGAGTATGCTGGACCGGCCGAGCCTGTTGCTATCATGTTCAGCGTTCAGGACCAGGATGGGCATGATACGTACAATATCGACGCGATGGTAGAAGTCTATTCTGCTGAAAGTGGTGAGCGGCTAAAAGCTTTTCCATGGACCAGGGAAGATGTCGGTGACTTTAAGGTCTTTTACAACTTTCCCAATGTCGGAAACTATCAGATAGTGCTAAGCGTATCAAGGGATGCTGCTAACCTTAACAGCATAGACCCGCCAAGGACGACAATGTCAGGCACTACAGGTTGCAACTGTTATAGGACAATCTTTAACGTGTCAATTACAAATGGCTTTGGCACCATTTGGACAGCGACGATGTTAGCTGCTGTAGTAGGCCCACTTGCAGTGTTCGGAGGCGTGCTTGCATGGAACTATTCAAGCAGGCGAAAAAATGGCGGCGTTGGAAGCAGGGTGGAGACCGCGAGGTATGTGATTATGCTTGCCGCAATAGCAGGTGGGCTTGTTCACCTTGCAGTATACTCTGAACACGCATCGCTTCGCATCGAATACAGTATATTTTTGATAACTGCAGGTGGAATGCAGATAGTATACGGTGTTGTATACACGCTTTTGGCGTTGACTGGAGAAGTCAAGGGCAGAGAATTCTCTGTACAAGTTGCAAGAAGATACTATCGGGAGAGCGTTAAAGTAAACATATTTGGCCTGATTGGTACGGGAATACTGCTTGGTCTGTACGCCTACGCTATCATATTTCCGCCGCCGCTTTCGCCTAACAACCAACCAGAAGATGTTGATGCNNCACTACAACACCTGACATTTACAACAAGTGGCTGGACTACATGGGGATCAAGAATTATGAGGTATATGACAAAGTCACCCCTGATCCTGCTATAGAAACGGTTGAAGCGATACAAAAGCAATACGAAAGGACAAATATTGAAGCATACATCGGCCTTGGTGGCGGAAGCTCTATGGATGTGTGTAAGTATCTTAGCAAGCTCACAGGCGTA
>DAOL01000087.1 GCA_002501845.1 Nitrososphaera sp. UBA217 | reverse complement strand
CAGCTGCCGGTATGCTTTTTTTGGCGTTTGGTGACAGATATGCAGTGTCAAATAACTTGCCCTTGTCCGGGTCGTTCAAGTCTTTACCACTTGTTGCCGTGTGAAGTGTGGTATCCTCGTTTATCCAAGTTATCAAGTCACCGGATGACGCAGTCGCCGGATCCGGATCAAAGTCCGGGTTTCCCTGAGTAAGCGCTCCTTTGAGTATCTTGATCTCCACAACCTTTGAGAACTTTGATTCGTCGACCTGCTTGCTACCTGTATCAGTTTTATTTGTTCCTGATGCGGTCAGTTCCTTTCGGTACGGTGAGATCACTAAACCTTCTTGGGGGATAGCGGCGGTGAAATAAGTGTATGTCAGGTAGCCGGTGATCGCACCTAGTGCAAGAAGTACGGGAAAAGCGATTATTCCGGGTTTACCCATCTCTTACGCGCTAGCCTATTTCCCCTTAATAATTCCTTCTAGATCACGGATATATTTCTGGTTTCAACAACATGTTTGTGGTGCAAAAGAAGGTCACCTGTAAGAGCTGCAAGCGAAAGTTCCTTGCCCCGTCAATTGATACTGGCAGGCAGGAAATATCCGACATTGACGAAAGTGCAGCGTTTGCTCTAATCTGTCCTTTTTGCATGACCCACGCGCCCTATACAGCAAAAGACCTGGAATGACTTTTATTTCAGACATTAGCACAAGTGTGCGGATGGGCGGCAAGACTTTGAAATGCGCACTGTGCGGCAGCGATCTTGGGGAGTTCACATACCAGCCGATGCTGCAGTGGAACATTTCAGGCCTCATTTGCGGCCAATGTTACGACAAAAAGCTCACCGAACACTACATTGCGCCTGACAGGCGCGATGTTACAAAGAGGTAGCAAAGACTAAATACCAACTTTCTCCTTCATCAGGCATGCCAACTGCATACATTCTCGTGAACTGCACTCTCGGCTCGGAAGAAAAGATAATCAATGAAATTGCAAAGCTAACCGATGTCAAGGAAGTGCGCGGCACCTACGGCGTTCACGATATATTTGTCAAGGTAAAGTCAGAAAATACGGAGTCAATGAACCACACCATAACTAACAAGATACGCAAAGTACCCGGCATTACTTCAACAGTGACTCTAGTAGTCATTGAAGAGCAAGGCGGCAAAGGTTAGGCCAGCTCTTTCTTTCGGTCTTCTGACCTGATTCTCTTTATTTCATAGAATATAAGCCCCGTGCTTGTGGCAACCGTTATCCAACCCGCAGCTCCTACAATCAGGTAGTAAGAGTAGATTGGGATGAAAAGAGCGATGCCGGCAGTCCCAATGCCCGCAAACCAGATGGCGATTAGGAAATAAATATGCATTTAGCCTCTCATGTCCTCGTCAAAGCCCTGGAAGCGCTTGAGGGTCTTGCCGCACTTGCTGCAGTTGCTGAACTCGACGAAGTAGAACTCGTCGTACCTGCGGTACGCAAACGATTCCTTGTGATTGCAGAACATTCTGTGCAGTACCTGTAGCATTCCCATAATAGGTATGGCGGCGAGGTTCTTTACTATTTCGTTGATATGGGACTTCATTTATTGACTGCGGGGGGGCCCGTAGCGTAGTCAGGATATCGCGGCGGTCTTGGTAATTGCGTCGTTTTAGGTCAAAAGCTTTGTGTTAGTGAATCTATTTCATGCGCAAATTGGGATATTAACCCGTAATCTAGTGAAAAAATGGGTCGAATAGGCATAGTTAATAGTCAGCAGACAGCATGAGATATGACTCGGGACATAATGCCAATGGACAAACCAAGCATTCTTTTGATTGACGACGAGAATGACATAGTGGTAACTCTAAAGAAAGGTTTGGAATTGAAAGGCTTTGAAGTTGACGCTTTTGACGCCTCCCCCCAAGCCTTGCAACAATTCAAACCTTATCGCTACGACGTCGTAATTACTGAAATCCATATGCCGATTCTCAATGGTTTTGAGGTTTACAAATTAATACGAAAGCAAGACGAAAAGGTTAGAATATTTTTCATGACCGCCTTTGAAGTGATTGAACAAGAAGTCAAGCTTGCATTCCCAAATCTTCCGCCGAATTCGTTTATTACCAAAACTATAACGATTGAAAAACTTGTCGCGTTGATAGAAAGTCCACGTGAAGTGACCCAAGCACGATAACCCAAGAAGCTTTTAACAAATTTCTTGACGATATTCAAAAACGCATTGAAGAAGCCGACAAAGGCTTCAAGCAAAGGGGGAGCAATGCGCTTAAGGTAAATTTTGAGGCTTATCGCCAAAAGATATCAGAACGCCTCGCAAATGAATTGACATTAGCTGACGATTGCCGTCGAATAGGCAACGACATGGGGACAAAACACCACATGGCATTAGCAGAAGTTTACAAGTCATTATATGCGCACACGACTTAGCTATCCCAATTTGCCTTTACTGCAAGTGAAAATCCGTCTTCAAGGTCGCAACAAAATTACAGCGGTTATCTATGCAATCGTTTCCAAAGCATTCGAATACAGAATTAGAAGCGACATAAGGCGAAAGCTTCGAATATTTGAAACTTTGGAATTACTTTTGTTACAAGAACGGTGATTCCAGCTGAGTGCTAATACTCAGAATCTGAGTGCTAATCCTCAGGTGTCGGACGAAGGACAACATGTTTCATATATTAGCAGGCTTAACGAGGTAGTTGGGGCCCGTAGCGTAGTCAGGACATCGCGGCGGTCTTCGGAACCGCAGGCCAAGGGATCGAAGCCCTTCGGGCCCGCTCATGATCTTATGTAACAATCTGCAAAGCCTCTTAAATCAAATGTCGAGATAAACTTTGCATGTCGTCAACTACAACTGCGCCGTTCAAGTACAACGCATGCGGCATGACGTTTCAGACGCAGNNTTTCCGTTCTTGTCCGCTATCTGCTGAGCCGCCGGTGCATTTTCCATGTAGTCAGGGATCCTTGAAGTGATCCGCTCTTGATATGTTGGCACATGCTCGTTCTGGTAGAATATCCCTATCGGGATTTTGTCATCCCATTCGTTTGACTTTTCAATCACCTGAGCCATTTTTTGGTTTATCTCATTAGGATCGTGCACAACGCCGTCATATCCTGTCTCTTCCAGCTTGTACATCCTAGGCATCGCTTTATTTGTTTTCGGGTCGATATTGTCAAGGCCCTGGAACCACTCCTTAGTGTTGATGTCGTTGTACGTCGGGCATGGTTGCTGAACGTCGATGAAAGCAAGTCCCTTGTGAGCGACTGCCTTCCCTATCAGGTCTTTTAGGTGCCTGACATCGTACGAATAGCCACGCGCAAGGAAAGTAAAGCCGGCGACAAGCGCAAGCGCTATAGGGTTGACAGAATTGTTCACGTTTGGCTGCGGCAATGATTTCGTCTTCATGCCCAGTTTCAGCGTGGGCGCCGCCTGCCCTTTCGTCAAGCCGTAGACTGCATTGTTGAATATGATATAGACCATGTCGACGTTTCTGCGCCCCGCACTTACAAAGTGGCCCGCGCCGATGCCAAGGCCGTCCCCGTCGCCGCCTACAGCTATTACCTCAAGTTCAGGGTTCGCAAGTTTTGCACCCTGCGCAAATGGAAGCACTCTGCCGTGCAGCGTGTGGATGCCATAGGTCTTGATAAAATGTGGAGTCTTGCCGGAACACCCGATGCCGGAAAATATTGTCACCTTGTATGGAGGGACCTGCATGTCTGCTAGCGCCATCTGTATGGCGTTTAGTATGCCAAAGTCTCCACAGTTGTGAAGTATGGCATTTTCGCTAACGTATGAATTGACTTCTTCGACTTCAAGGTTGAAGACCGGACCATCATAATCAAAGGTCTCTATCTTTCTTACTGGTACAAGTACGTAATCAGGCTGCAAAATGGACGAAGGCGGTTTTCCAGTTTGCGTGTTTGCATTTTGATCTTTTCCAAGTACCTTGCACAGAATGACAAAATCCGGATCGTTTACGACTTGGATCGAGTATGATTTCTTGTGAATACCATTTGCCTTTCCCACAGATATTACCGGGACAATGCCCTGTCTGAGCAAGAGGGTTTTTAGCTGCTCGCACAGAATCTTTGAAATTGTCTTATAGTTACCGCGCAGCTGTGAACCAATCATACATCCATCGCCGCGCCACATGCCTTTTATTATCTCGACCTGCTTTGTGGCAGGAAGCAACATTGCAAAGTGTGGAAGTTTCTTCTTTAAAGCTCCATTTCCGAACCACTCTGCGAATACTCTTGCAAGAGGTGCGGAGTAAAAGATCAATGTAGTCGAATTACGTTTTGTTAGGCTAGCCGCTTTTAGTTCAAAGAACTTCATCATCGTCTGCCTCACATCCTCAATATACTCTATTTCATTTTCGTTGAACGTAAAGCAGACCTCTCTATCATGGACAAATCCTTCTGCGACGTAATACCCCATGAGTCTTAGGAAATCTGTGCTTAGAGGGATGTTCCTCGGCAGTTTCTTGCTTACAGTGTCCTTTTGTTTTAGGTTATAATCAACAGCAATAGACTCTAAATCCGATTCTTCTTTCTGAATTGGGTATACCAGATAATCTTTTTCTTCTATTTCGTCTGCTCTCTTCCAAACACAGTCGTAGCTGGTATTATGTAGCCTCTTGTTTGGATCCTTTCGCTTGACAATCAGCACCGGATGCTCCGCAGTGGCATACGTCTCGCCAAAACATTTCGTCATGAACTTGTACATTTTTCCCCTGTGAATGTGGCTTATGATCTCTGTGACCTTATGGAACTTGCCGTCTCTACCCAGTACTTTCTCTCCCACGGCTATCTGCTGTATCTGCTTGACTGATGGATTGCAGTGGATAACAGTGTCTGGCAACACACAGCCCGCACACCAGTCGTTATGCACGTCCGTTTTGTAGTCCGATAATTTAAGCGCCACTTTTCAA
>DAOL01000050.1:5745-6540 GCA_002501845.1 Nitrososphaera sp. UBA217 | reverse complement strand
TAAACCGGGCAATATCTGCCGCAAAGAAATCAGGAATAGCTCTGCATATCATAGGCCAAGTGCAGCGGGGACCCGGAGATGTCTTTGTCGGGAAAAAGCTGCTTGAGAACAAAGGCTACGTTCACTTTGAAATGCGATAACATTTTTAACCCTCTAAAGGGGCGAATCTAAGTGCATGCATGTCTGATAATGCCAATGAATTTACTCAAGCAAAGTGGGGAGTAGCCCATATTTTTAGCAGTTATAATAATACACTTGTCCACATCACCGATTTGAGTGGGAGCGAAACAATCTCATTCAGCTCTGGCGGGCGTCACGTTACAGCTGACCGCTACGAGTCATCGCCATATGCGGCCATGAAATCGGCTGTTGCGGCAGCTGATGTCGCGAAGGCAAAGGGCATCAATGCTCTCCACATTCGCGTGAGGGCTGTAGGCGGTGTAGGCCCGAGAATCCCCGGACCGGGAGCCCAAGCTGCTATCAGGGCGCTGGCAAGGGCTGGATTTCGCATCGGCAGGATTGACGATGTGACTCCTATACCACACGACACCACAAGAAAGCCGGGCGGCAGAAGGGGACGCAGAGTCTAGATCGATTTCATTTCTGGAGCCATTTTTATCTGGGCCCCACAACCTCTGTTTTGTAATTCTTTTTGCAACCACGCAACGAACTTGTCCTCGAACCTCTTACCCTTTGAAGCATTAACATCGTATTCATGAATTGCGTATACCTTTTCCACGAACAGTCCCGCAAGGAAAACCTTGGCAAACGACCAGCCCGCGCTCTGCACTGGCG
>DAOL01000050.1:0-5712 GCA_002501845.1 Nitrososphaera sp. UBA217 | reverse complement strand
GTATGCCAAATTGAGCACCTCATCCCCCCTGTCGTACAGAAAGCCTGACACTATGTCGCGGGCAGACTTTTTCTTTTGTTGACCTGTTGATTTTGCCTTTTCAACAGCTGCCGCCTTTTCACGCAGCTCTTTTAGCTTGCGCGCCTTGATTATCTCGATGTCAGGATCTTCAGATGTCAGCCCTTTATCACCCCTATTGGTACGAGCCTTACGACCTTAGTGGCTATACCAAGCGAATGTGATACGTTGGCGACTGCGTCGACGTCCTTGTAAGCTTCAGGCGTCTCCTCGACGACGCCTTCTCTAGTCAGTGCCCTGACGTATATGCCCTTTGAATCTAATCCGCTTTTCACGCCTTCCGCAGTGTAGTTTCGCCTTGCGGCAGACCTTGACATCGTCCTGCCGGCGCCGTGCGCAGTCGAGCCAAAGCTGAGGTCAAGGGACTTTTGGCCGCCAAGCAGGATCCAGCTCGCGGTCCCCATCGAGCCGGGGATTATCACTGGCTGGCCTATACTGCGGTATTTGCCCGGCACTTGTTCCATTCCTGCCGGGAACGCCCGGGTGGCACCTTTTCTGTGCACAACCATGTCGCGGCTGCCCTCGCCGTCGATCCTATGGCGCTCGACCTTGGCAATATTGTGCGCAACATCGTAAACGAGATCCATCTCAAGGCCGCCCTCGCGGGACTTAAAGACGCGCTCGAAAGTCTTACGGGTCCAGTGGGTGATCATTTGTCTGTTTGCCCACGCAAAGTTGAGCGCGGAATACATTGCCTTGCGGTAGTACTCGCCTTCCTTCGAATTGTTTGGAACACATGCAAGTTCCCGATCTGCAAGCGTCAGTCCGTATTTTCGTAGTGCAGATTCAGAAACGCGCAGATAGTCGGTGCATATTTGGTGACCAAAGCCCCGCGAGCCGCAGTGTATCAAGACAGTCAATTGCCCGACCTGGTTGATGCCCATCGCCTTTGCGGCCCGCTCGTCGAAAATCCCATCAACCTTTTGCACTTCGAGAAAATGGTTGCCCGACCCCAATGATCCAAGTTGAGACGCCCCTCTTTTTCTCGCAGTGTCCGAAACATTCGCAGGGTTTGCCCCCGCCATCATGCCTCCCTCTTCGCCGACGTCTGCGTCGTCTTCTGTTCCGTAGCCGTGCCTGACGGCCCATCCTACTCCTTCGACCAAGAGCTCATCGAGCTCTGGCCTAGTCAGTCTTATTATGCCCTCGCTCCCGACACCGGAGGGGATTGACTTGAAAAGCTCGTTAACAAGATCTTTCAGCCGCGGCCGCAAATCGCTTTCTTTCAGGTTCGTACGCATAAGCCTGACGCCACAATTGATGTCGTAGCCCACGCCGCCAGGGCTGATGACCCCTTCCTCAATGTCAGTTGCTGCGACTCCGCCGACTGGAAAGCCATAGCCCTCGTGGCCGTCTGGTAGCACGACGACATGTTTCATGACGCCTGGCAGCGTAGCGACATTTGCAGCCTGGTCAATTGTCCTGTCCGTTACCATTTTTGATATCAAAGACTCGTTAGCGTAGATCGTTACTGGAACCTTCATTCCTCTAGTAGAGTTTTGGTCTATGCGGTATTCTAGATCGCTTACCTTCCTGACTTTATGGCTGCCGCTCCTAGTGACAAGCTCGCTCAATTCTGTTGCTGCTATGTCCTTTAAAGTAATTATAAGCCTTCCTTGGCATACGCAGCAAACCTGTCGCTGTATTCCTTCAGCGCGGGTTCGCCTGTTATTTCGTAGAGTTTGCTGAGCTGCATAACGTGTCCGAGGTGGTAATTGTCCCGCGCCCTGTTGCCCATTTGGTCATAGTATGACCAATCGCCGGCGTCGTACTTGTAAAGGTTGCTGACGAGCCAGTTTATCCCCTTACCAAACACTATTAGCGCCCGGTAATCGTGTGTGTATTCATAGTATTTCCAAATGTACAATAGCGAGTTTGTGTGGCCATTTAGCACATAGGTTTTCTGGAAGCCAGGCTTTGCCAAGAGCTGGAGGAATATCGAATCCTTGCCTTCTTCACTCGCAACTCCTCCATTGTCGTAATCTACCATGAAGGCTCCAAAGGCTTTTTTCGCCTCTGCAAGATAGCGCTCGTCTCCTGTGATATTGTGCGCGCGCACTAGTAGATATATGCCCTCAGCCTGCGCGAGCGCTGAAGCGGAATTTCCCTTAAGAAATATCTGCAATAAATTTCTGAATGAGGTGCACGCTAACAAGATTTATTTTCAGCACTCTACAGCTCTAAAACAGATGCCAATTCTGCCCATAGACTCGGGACGCTACGGTAGCAAAGAGATGCGCGGGATTTTCGAGGACGAAAAGCGACTTCAATACCAGCTGGACTTTGAAGCGGCCGTTGCGCAGGCACAGGCCCAAATAGGAATGATTCCGACAGAGGCGGCCAGGGAAATTGCAAAGCGGGCACGCTCGGGGAAGGTCACTCTTGCCAGAGTCAGCGAGCTTGAGGCGGTATCTGAGCACGACACTGCAGCCATAATAGAAGCACTGAGCGAGCAGGTTTCTGCAAAGGCAAAGCCGTGGATACACTATGGCTTGACGAGCAACGATATCATCGACACATCGACCTGCATGCAGATGCGCGATGGATTCAAAATCATCGAGTCAAAAGTGGCCAAGCTGGCTTTATTGCTGTCTGACAACGCAGTCCAGTTCAGGCCAGTGCCGGCAGTTGGTAGGACGCACGGGCAGCATGCCAGCATCATTTCATTTGGACTGAAATTTGCAGTGTGGGCAGCAGAAATGGCCAAGCACCTCGAGCGCATCGAGGAGGGCAAGAAGCGCTTTATGCTCTGCAAGACGCTGGGAGTAGTTGGCACCGGCTCGCTCATGGGCGACGGGGCACTCGAAGTGCAAAAGATTGTTGCGCACAACCTTGGACTTTATCCCATAGACGCCGCAACGCAGGTTATGCCCCGCGAGCGCTTTGCCGAGATGCAATTTTGCATCGCGCTTATTGGCTCGACGCTCGACAAGATTGCAGTAGAAATCAGGAACCTCCAGCGCACAGAGATAGCTGAAGTCGCCGAGCCCTTCCGCAAGGGCCAAATGGGGAGTAGCGCCGTGCCGGTTAAGCGCAACCCGATAAAAAGTGAGCGGGTGTCTTCGCTTGCCAAAATGTTACGCTCGTTTGTCAGCGTATCGATGGAGAATATTGCACTGTGGCACGAGCGCGACCTTTCAAATTCTGCCAACGAGCGCTTTACGATACCTATGGCCGCGATACTGCTTGACGAAATGCTTAATGCAATTACCAAGGTTATTTCTGAGCTAAAGGTGAATAGGGACAAGATCGCGTCAAACATAGAAATAACAAAAGGGCAGGTCTTTTCCGAGTTTGTGCTTGAGGCATTGGTAAAGAAAGGTGTTGCGCGTTTTGAAGCATACCGCGACATACAGCGCGTCGCATTTGCAGCGCTTGAATCTGGTGATCACTTTTTCGACGCCGCTTCAAGGGACAAGAGCATTTCAAAACACTTATCAAAGCGTGAATTGGCAGCGATATTTGAAGCCAAGAACCATCTTTCGGCGTCCGGAAGGATAATCGATAACGTAGCCAAGATGGTCAGGAACGCAGTTAAAGCATAGAGTGCCGTCGGTGAGATTTGAGCTCACGACAGCTCGGTCTTCAGCTTCACCCCAAAGAAGGTCGAGTGCTCTCCCGGGCTGAGCTACGACGGCACCGCAAAGACTGTTTTGCAATTCATATATAATCGTGTCTGGGTTAGAGTTCGTCCATTCCAAAATTGTGATAGCATTGATTACAACGGAATTTTTCTTTGCCGGGCGTCCCTGAAACGACTTCAAGCTCGCTTTTTGTCTTGCACTTTGGACACCGGCCATAGATCGTCCTTCTCGGCAATATTGTCGATATGGCATAGGGCATTATAAGAGCTGTTGTTTTATCATGCATTATTACACACATCAGGTTAAGAATACGACGCGTGCCTAACAATTGGAAATGCCGAAATGCGTTCATTGCAAGAGGCGGGTATACGTGGAAGGGCTCGTGTGCTTCTGGTGCAAGGGCCTTGGTGCCAAGCGTGAAATCTATGACAGGGAAGAAGGTCCGCGTGATCCGAGTAGCTTTTCAGACATTTACCTTGGAAGCTCCAATTACAAAAGGATGCGGAAAAAGAACATTGAGAAATAACGACGTACAGAACGATCTTACTTAAAGTAAATAAATGAAAAAGATAAAGTTCCAATGTCGTGATAAATATCGATAACCAGAACCACGTCATAGACTCGCCAGAAGAACGGAGGCGGCGGTTCCTTGAAGAGTTTGAAAAGCCGTTCAAGTGCGAAAAGTGCAACGAGCGGTTCAAGAAAAAGAAATACCTACGCGAGCACAAGTCCGAAGTCCATTCATATTGAAGGTGCCGGAGGCGGGATTTGAGCCCGCGACCTTACGATTTCTTATTTTATGAGATTATGAGTCGTACGCTCTAACCAAGCTGAGCTACCCCGGCTATTGCCAGCTGAAATTTCGCACTACATAATATAAGCTATCCTCGCAAATGTGCGGGAACAATACTAAAAGCCAATCAAGTTAGTCGTGCCGTCAATTATCGCTGGTGATGGATAACAACGATCAGTCTAGAAGGTCTGGTGGGTATTCGGCTGATTTGAGCTGCTGTTGGGAATCGACTGATGTTAGTGGTAGCATTTCTCAAAATCTGAGAATTTTGTTAAATTTGACAGTTATAGCTATTATCGATGACATAGCAATTGCTAAAGCAACAAAGCGAAGTCCGTTAAACTCTGGTATTGCATAAGTGCCCTGTATCGAGATAACAATCTGGTTTGCTGTGCTCATGGGATAACTAATGGAGAGAGTTCTGTGATCTGGATTTGTTAAAGTTTCTTGATAGTCTGCATCTTTGAAGACTACCGGCGTAGGATAAATAGTTGATGTACGAACTTCGAATCTCAAATTTGTTCCATTAGTCTGCTTTGAGTCAATAATGTTCCTTGGTAGCTCAACGAGAAGCTGACCCGGACTAGTTGAATTGAGAACAATAGCTAGTGCGTTCAGTTCTGGGTATGCAAGAATACTCAGTACTGTGCCGGAAGTGATCTTGTATTTGATTGGAAACGTACGATCGCATGGCATAGGGTGATTGCAATCTTCATTGATCATGCCGTTGATTGTTTTCCATTCCCCTTGGGGTTCGTCTTGCGCAAAAGCCACATTCATTGGTTTATTCATTCCCATTATGCACAGAAAGAGGGCAACTGTGGCTATTATGCCGATTCTGGACTCTCGCACGCTTCCCACTTTAGACATCGATTAGTCCTTAATTAGCGTGATTACTATTACTGGCAGCCATTCTTATGAGCGATTCAATTTTGTTATTATCCAAGCTCAGTTTAGTTCCTGCTTGCTCGGCGGGTGTCTTTCTTATTACGGAGTGTTCTCTGCAATAGTTGCAATGAATCCGTATCACTTCGATCTATTATTACTTCAAATTAGAAGGAAGATTGTGAGCTATGCAAGCGCACGGATGCGCGTAATGCGGTAACTGAGGTATCGGTAGTTAGCTGCCAGAAGAAACACGCCGCTAGCATCTGAAATTATTCCCATAATTGCTGCGGTGTAGCATACGCACGTTCCATGCAGCTCAATAATAATTTGAAAAGATCAGCAGTGCGCCGCATTGGTTGTATTTGCTGC
>DAOL01000044.1 GCA_002501845.1 Nitrososphaera sp. UBA217 | reverse complement strand
CTATGCAGGCGAGGACAAAATACTATATTCAAAGGCAAAGAAGGTGCTGATAACTCTATGGAGAGAAGAGTCACGGTCACGATAGATGGTGAGCCGGTCGGCATCTTGCCGGCGACATTTCAAGTGTTGCCGGAAGCGTTGACAGTTGTAACCTAGTCCTTGTCTATCTCGACCTGCTCAAGTCTCTCGAGGGCGTGGACAATTTCCTTTTGCAATTGGTCGATAGTCTTTTCCTCGGCTTTGACAGACTTTTGCTCTACTGGCACAGCCCGCACCTTTGAAGTCTCGGCGATTATCATCTGCACCTTTGCGTCCATGGCATCATTAGTAACGATGGGTTTGATTGCAAGCAGCTTTTGGTCCAGCACAGAAATCTTGTTCTCAATTAGCGATACAAGGTTGTTTCGCAGCTCCTTCAGGTCGGCGTAGTCTGCTACTGGCTGCAAATGGGCGATTCTTTGGTTGAGAGAGTCCAGCTTGTCCTTGTATCTTAGTAGTAGCCTGTCGCGGTCTAGCCTGTCTATCCTGCTCTGCTGAGATGCCTCGTAGACACGAGTTATGGCTTCAGAAGCGAGGTTTTTCTCAAAGAGAAGCGAGAGGAGCTCTGACCTGGCGGCGCTTGTCAATTTTGGCTGCCTTTTGTCAATGCGCCTTAATCTGGACATCCTCTCAATGAATGCAGCCGATATTGCGCCCGCTAGAGACGAGCCGGCTACAATTGCGAATTCTGCGGACAATATGGTTGCCTTTGGCAATGCCAAAAGAAAAGCTTTCTGTTTGTATCAGATGACCTGCCGCTTAATCCAATCGTACTTACGCATCTTCGGATCCGGGTAGCCGCACTTGGCGCACCTCTTTCCACGCTTGTGGAAAGAGTTGTGACCACACCTCCTACAGCGTATGTGTGTCTTCTTGCGAGTGAACTTGCCCATCGAAGTAGTGCCTTTCGTCATTTTTCAAAATACCTCTTGCAATTACTTTGGCGGTGGCGAAATGATTACCACGTTATCACCTCTGACAACAATTGTGCCAAGATCGTTTGACTTGCCCTCTTCTAAGATTTCGACCGATTCTTCAAGTAACAGGTTCATGTGCTGATCGAAACCGTGGAGGTTACCCCTGATAACTTTGCCACCCTTTAATTTGATAAGCACGACTTTTCCAAGGCTCTCGTCGAGAACCTTTACGGCCATATCTACCGACATTTATTATACCTACAGGTAAGCGCAATGTAGGCATATATTAAAATTTCATTGCAGATCAAGCTCGCTAATCGTCTTTGACAAGCCCGTGGTGATCTCTTTTATCCACTTTTCACCCTTTGCAACCGTGGCCTTCCTTGGATCGCCCCACACGCCATTTCCTGTTATTTTCGGAAATGAGCCGGGGACGTTGGTGTTGTACGCGGCCTTCAACTTTGACAGTTTTTTGGAGTTTGGCATTGCCCTATCCATCCTGACAAGTTCCGGCGCGATCGCAAGCACAAGCGAGGTCTCGACTTCACCAGCGTGGTCAAACTCACTGTTCATCAGATGCCAGTAGTGAATGGTATGCACCCGGACGTCCTTTGGCAGCCTCCCATGGAGCTCCTGCGCGATATATTGTAGGGCACCCATGTTGCCGTGGTGACAGTTCAGGATAATTATCTCCTTTACTCGGTTTTCGGAAAGCGAAACACACGCGTCGCAGATCATGGTTGAAAGAGTCGAGTTTCGGAGCGACACATTGAACATAGGCTTGTGCTCAAATGAAACTCCGTATGAAATTACCGGCAAGACGAACGCGTTGACCTTTTCCGCAACCGTCCTTGCAATGTATTCAGCAATGAGCGAGTCGGTCGATACGGGCAGGTGGTTGCCGTGCTGTTCCAAAGATCCCACAGGGATTATCGCCAGTTTGGTTTTCTTGAGCGCCGCTTTAAAGTCATATTCGCTCATCGAAAAGACCGGCACCGACATGTGTGTAAAAGCAGGCTGGCCGCATTAACTACTTTTTGGTTTTGTGCTGATCGTCTTCTTTGGCATAGACCTTGCCCCAGTAGACTTCGAGCTTGTTTTCAAGGTAAAGCCTTACCGCCTCAAGTAGTGTGGCCGCCTCCATCTCCTTACCCCTCTTCTTGATAGTTTCAAGCGTATCGCTCTTTAACACTTTGAATGACTCTTGGCTTATGATCGGCCCCTGATCAAGATCCTCCGTGACAAAATGCGCGGTGCATCCCACTATCTTTGCGCCCCGCTCGTACGCCTGTACGTAGGCGTATGCGCCTGGAAATGCAGGCAGGAGCGAGGGGTGGATGTTGATTATCCTGTTCGGGTAGCGCCAGACAAAGTTTGGAGTAAGGATGCGCATGTACCTTGCAAGGACTATCAGGTCGGCGTTGTACTGGTCTATCAATTGCAGGATCTTATTTTCTGCCTCTGACTGATCTGTGTGGACGACGGCGTGGAATGCGATTTTGGCTTCGTCGGCCATATGCTTGAGTGTGGTGTCACTTCCAATGATGACTGGAATGTTGGCCTTTATTTTGCCACTCTTTTTCGCTTCGAGCAATTTTGTGAGGCAGTGCGATTCCTTGCTTACAAAGATCGCAACATTTTGCAACCTGTCTGGTTCCTGATAGTGGACCCTGATCTCCATAGACAGTTTCTTGGCCAATTGCTTGAGGCCGTCGTCCAACTGTTTCCTGTCGATTTCTGCGAACGATGCTTCAAGCTGCATGCCAAATAGGCCGCGGACAACGTTTTGGTTTATCTTTTCCATGTTGCCACTGTTCTTGAAAATAAAGTTGGTAATGTCTGCAACGACTCCCTTTCTGTCCGGTCCTACCACCGTAACTTCGATTATTGTCTTGCCTCTGGCTGCGGCCATCGCGGAATGATAGGACTGTAAGAAGATAAATAAATCTTCAGACGGACGATGGACGTCAATGCTTAAATAATAGAGTTGTTAACTGAGAGCGTTGGACGTTACGGCCTCAACATCATTTGTAATTTCTGAGGTACCCTAGTGGATGCGTGGCCATTCAAATCCTATACTTTCCTGAGGCACAATACATGAAGCCACAGCCAAGGCAGCAAAAACAATCTTCTGCAAAACCAAGAAAAAACTACGACTACAACAAGCCAATAGGCAAGTGCGTGGTATGTTACACGCTTTCAGGCTGGCACTGCTACGACTGTGACAATGATTTTTGCCAGATGCATTTCCAGGATCACAAGGAGAAAAATCTCTGTAAGATCAGCTAGCAGATATTGGCATCGCTCTTGGCGATCCTTCTTGTTTCTATTGCAAGTAATTCCGACATTGTTTCAAGCCCGGCTAGATACTTCAAACCCTTGGGAGTAGAGCGATATTGTCTGCTATTAAAAATGTCATTTTCAATTAGCCCTTTATCAATTAATTCACCCAGATAGCCTCTTGCTTGTGCATGACTTATGTAAGCATGAAACATCACATTGGTTATTGTAGTACCGCTGCCGTTGCATACCGTCAGTATATCCCTTACAATTTCGCTTTGCTGGCGATTTTGCACGCGGTTATGGTTGCAAAAGCTGTCTACTTAAAAAGCATGACGTATTCTTATAGTAGAATTCTATGTTTTGCTGGGCTTCTTTCGTCAACTAAGAACATGAATTCGTGGCATAGGTGACATGGCTAAGGAATTCATATTACCCCTAAGATTAACCGATCGAATAAAACTAGAACTCCACGCAGTATCCATATTTCAAACCTTAAATAACAACTTACCAGTAAAATAATAGATGTGAAATTCGCACGTCCGCCAATACTATCACGTTTATTGATGACGATGAAGATGTTCTAGCCGTGACTAAAGCGATGATAGAAAGAAAGGGTCATCATGTTCATGCTTTTAATGATCCGATCCTGGCGTTACATCATCTAAAAGAAGAAAACTGTAAGGAATGCAGTATAGTGATTTCAGACATAAAGATGCCAAAAATGACTGGAATCGAATTGTCAAAACATGTAAAGGAAGCACGGCCTGAACTAGAATTTGTGATAAGGTCATCGATGCCAGTGCGCAAACAAGAATAGCGTCAA
>DAOL01000083.1 GCA_002501845.1 Nitrososphaera sp. UBA217 | reverse complement strand
TTGAATCCGTCCGGCTTTACCACAATAAGGGTCTGCTCGACTGCCATTTTCATCTACTGCTTTTTCACGCGCAGGCCGCCCTTTGCATACCGGGCCGTCCACTTTAGCTTTCTTGGGTCGCGGCGAAGGACGCGTAGATTTTTCTTGCACTTGCTTGAGCATGTCCATTGAATCTGGCCGTCGTTTCTTACAAGCATGATTCCATGGCCGGTGGTGATGTGCTTACCGCAGAAGGAACAGTTGCGTAACGATGTCGCTGCCTTGCTCATGATATCACCTTATTTTGCGTGCCTCCCGCTCAGTTTCCCGAAGCATCAGAACGTCGTTCATCTTGACAGATCCTTTGACGTTCCTTGTGAGGATGCGGCCCCTGTCCTTGCCTTCGAGAACTTTAACGCGGACCTGTATGACTTCACCTGCGATGCCTGTCCTACCAACGATCTGAATGACTTCAGCAGGAACGACCTTTTCTTCAGCTGCCTTGCTCATGTGTCAGGTCCCCGTCTACTCTTTCTTGGCCGCGCCCTTGAGGTTACCGATCGAAGTGATGACCTGCTCCACGATGTGTTGGGCCTCGCCAGCGTCGATAATTGTGGCAGCCGCAGAACCAACATCGATTCCAAGCGAGGCGCCCAACTGCTGCTTGCTTGGGACAAAGATGAACGGAGCGTTCCTTTCTTCGCAGAGGATCGGCAGGTGTGCCACAACCTCTGGCGGCTCGACGTCCTCGGCAATCACGACAAGCTTTGACATACCGCGTTCAATCGCCTTTGTAGTTTCGTTGGTGCCTTTGCGGACCTTGCCGCTCTGCTTTGCTACGCGCACCGCTTCGTAAACTGCGTTTACTAGATCCTTAGAAATTTCAAACTTGACATAGTATGGCTTACTCATTTTTGTTATCACCCATTGGGATCATCTTTCTTCTGTAGCATAATAAGCGTATTAAAAACGTTGTCCATGGTTAGATCTTGGATTGGACCAGCCTGCGATACTCGTCCACTTTAGAGTCCAGCAGCGACTTGTCGGTNNGTTTCCACTTTTTTCGGGCTTCCATGTTCTATGCAAGCCTTGACAATATTGTCAACTACTTCTCTTGAAGAGCATGCAAACTTGCTCTTGTGCTGGTACGTCTTGGGTAGCTCTGCAATGTGCTGCGAAAACGATTTGCTTGACGCAGCGAGCATATCAAGCACAAGCGCTGTAGCCATCACACCATCCCTTACCTCGTTCAGCGCGCCGTACATAAAACCGCCGTTTTCTTCAAGCCCGATTTGGCATTCGCGCTTTACCATTTCTCTCGACACTTCGACGCTTCCAACCTTCGTGTAAACTATTTTCGAGCCGGCCTGTTCTGCCACCTTGGAAAGTACCATTGAAGTGTTAACAGGGCAAACGACTTCCGACCCTTTGTGCTTGCCTGCAAGCAGGTGCTTGACCAAGAGCGCGCCAGTTTTGTCGCCCAAATAGATCGCCGCAGCATCGTCGCAAAAGATGCTCCGGTCGCCGTCTCCGTCGTACGCTACGCCAAAGTTGGCCTTTGCAGAGCTGACAGTCTCGGCAAGCACGCCGAGGTTGTCCGGAGTCGGCTCTGATCCGCGCGCTGGAAATTCGCCGTCTATGTTGCCGTTTATCACGATTACTTTGCAGCCCAGCTTTTTGCAGACGAGTGGCGCGACGATCGCTTGCACACCATTGCCCGTGTCCATCGCGATTGTGAATTTGCGTTGCCTTATTTTGTCAGGGTCGACAAGCGCAAGAACTGCATCAATGTATCTGTTTGTAATGTTGTCATCGACAGAGTCGCGGCCAGTGCCATTTATTTTCGCAAATTTCTTTGAATAATAGATCTCTTCGACCTTCAACTCGTCTCCCCTTGAAATCTCGACACCGTCAGATGCGGCGGGCTTGATCCCATTATACTGAGGGGGGTTGTGAGATGCAGTTACCATAATGCCTCCGCTATATCCAAGACGCTTTGCTGCGTACTGCAAGCACGGAGTGGGCAGAAGCCCGGCATTGGCTGTATCAAGCCCGGCAGAGTTGAGGGTAGCTCTGACGAGCCTAGACAAGACAGGACTGGACTTGCGGCCGTCGTACCCGACAACTATAGGGCCCTTGCCAAAATAGGTGCCCAGCGCATAGCAGAGGTCTATGACAACGTCATGAGTGAGTTCTTGGCCGTAAATCCCGCGAACCCCGTTTGTACCAAAGAGCCGCGGCCTGGCGTTTGCTTGCATCTCGTTTTTCAATCCTTGTCAGCCTATAAATAGATAAATTTGGCTGCCGGCTCTTGCAACTTGGGCGGGGGTTGCCAAGCCCGGTCAACGGCGCAGGTCTCTTTCTTTTGCAATAAAAGAAGGGTGCGATGCTTAGAACGAGCCGGACTGGTTCCTAAAACCCTGTTCCTTAGGGATTCGTGGGTTCAAATCCCACCCCCCGCACTATTTCTACTATCGTGGACAAACAACAAAATTCTGATAACGACTTTGCCAGGAGATTCTTGTTGTTTAGCAGAAAAACTTCCCGCAGCGTTCTGCGATCCCCCTTATTCCGAGTTCCTATAGCTACTATTAAAAATACTCATCCAATTTGACATAAGAATTATTCAGGTATGCTTTGGAGCTCCCTGTGCATCCTGTCGGTGATTATTGTCGAGCCGGATCCAAAGACGCCTTTAAGGGCATTTTCGATCTCGGCGACCGAGCATTGCCCTTCCTCAAAAGAAATGCCGCAATGCGTTGTCATGTAAAGAATCAGGTTTTGTTTCGAAGAGTCCCCCAGAACGCTTAATGCCCGTTCGAGGGAAGACTTGAGCCGGTCATAATGGTATCCATTTTTGGAGAGCATTTGCTATTCTCTCTATGGAAACGCCTACTATAAGAGATTATCTATTTTTGGGAATTCAATTATATAAGGACCTATAAAGGGCACTATTAAGCGGCCACCTTGTTTTTAAGATCGACAGCCATTTTGACGAAGTGCCTATGCATCCGGGAGTCGCCTGAAAGCTCGGGGTGGAACGAAGTCCCAATGATGTTCTTTTGCTTGATTGCCACTATCTTGTTGTTAAGTTTCGCGATTACTTCCACATCCTTGCCAACCTCGCTAACTGCCGGGGCCCTGATAAACACTCCCTTGAACACTTCTTTGCCAAGCATGCCAATGTCAAGGTCAGCTTCGAACGAGTCGCCCTGCCTGCCAAAGGCGTTGCGCTCGATCACAACGTCAAGGTTGCCTATCAGTTTTTGTTTCGTGTCACCGATCACCCTGTCAAAGGCCCTGCGGGAAAGCATTATCATTCCAGCGCATGTCCCAAGCACCGGCATGCCTTCTGATATGCGCTTCTTTATGACCGGCAATGATCGTTGTATGGCAGCAAGCGTGCTCTGAACGGTGCTTTCGCCTCCCGGCAAAATGAGACCGTCAACCTTCTCCGCCTCTTCCGGGTAGCGCACGAGCTCGATGCTCCCCTCTACCTGCAGGTCCTGCAGCGCATCTTTTGTTGCCGCAACATTTTCTTCAATGTCGCCCTGAAAACCTAAAACTCCGATTATGACGGATTTCTTCTTGCCGCTCAAGCGTGCTGGCCTCTTTCCTGCATGCGAAGCTCCAGGTTCTTAGTGTCCATTCCTAGCATAGACTTCTTTTCATCAACCATCTTTTGCGCCTCCATCACTATCTTGGGATCGTCGTAGAAGGTTGTTGCAAGCACAACCGCCCTAGCCCTCTGGGCCGGGTCATCTGACTTGAAGATGCCCGAGCCTACAAAAACACCGTCGCAGCCAAGGTTCATGAGCATCGCCGCGTCAGCAGGCGTGGTAATGCCGCCAGCCGCAAAATTCACAACTGGCAGCCTTCCAATTCGCGCTGTTTCTTCAACAATTGCGTACGACACTTTCAATTCGCGCGCAGCCTTCATAAGCTCCTGTTTGTCGTGGTCCTGATAAAGCGGTCGCAACTTGCGTATCTCATTGTTGACCATCCGTATGTGAGTGACAGCCTCTGCCACGTTGCCCGTCCCCGGCTCACCTTTCGTCCTTATCATGGCGCAACCTTCTTCGATNNGCTCCGGCTTCTTCGGCGATGACTGCCTGCTCGACATTTGTCACGTCCATTACTACACCATGCTTGCACATATGAGCAAAGCCGCGCTTCAATAAAGTGGTCCCGTGAACCATGCGGGTATTCTCAACAATTTCCACCTTGATGCCCTTTGGGTTAGACTCGGTGGCAACGAGCGATATCGTCATTATGTACAACTCATTCACTCAAATGCTCTATATATTTTCTCTCAGGCGTGCCCTTTAATTACNNTATCATGGCGCAACCTTCTTCGATCCTACGCAATGCCTCGCCCAGGTTCCTGCCGCCGTTGACAAATGGACTCGTAAAATCCCACTTCCAGATGTGGCGCTCTTCGTCTGTCGGCGTCAGCACTTCGCTTTCATCAATCATGTCCACGCCAGTGACTTCAAGCACTTTTGCTTCGTCGATGTGACCAATCCTGCACTTTGCCATTATCGGGATAGTGACAGCGTCCATTATCTCCTGTATTACCTTGATGCTTGCGGTCCTTGCAACACCACCTGCCTTCCTGACGTCATATGGCAGTTTGTCAAGGACCATGACTGCCACCGCTCCGGCTTCTTCGGCGATGACTNNTATATTTTCTCTCAGGCGTGCCCTCTAATTACTGCGTCCAATTGCGTTCCAATGTTCCTTACTATGGAGGGAACCGAGACCTCGGAGGCTCCTTGGTTGACCCAAGAAATTGTCTTGGAATTGATTCCGGACTCTAGTTTGAGAGTGTACTTTGTCAGGTTGACAATACCATCTTTTTGCAAATAGTCCGTCCCAGGCACCTGCATAAAGCCTGTTGTAAGTATCAGGCCCTTCAAGCCGCTCATTTCTTCGTTGCTTATTGTGAACCTCTTTTCGNNACAATAGCTATCAGGAACTTGTTGACCATTACGATCTCGGCTGGGTAGACCTGATATAGTTCAGAAGTCCTCCTGCCACCAGGACTTGTCTCTGCCTTGGCGTCAGGTCAACCTTGAGAGTGACCTTGTGACTGCCTGCCACAGCCTCCATAGACTTGCTCCCTTGCCTAAGGCTGCCCACCACATTTTCTATCGTCACTGACGTACCCTGGGCAAGCAGTTCAAAGTCGGAGGCGTTCTGGAACTCGAACGGGATTATGCCAAAGTTAATGAGGTTTGCCCTGTGGATTCTGGCAAATGATTTTGCAATCACTCCCTTGACGCCGAGGTACATCGGCGCGAGCGCCGCGTGCTCTCTGCTCGAGCCCTGGCCATAGTTCTCGCCTCCAACGATAAAGCCACCGTGCTTTTCCTTGGCCCTTTTCGCAAAGGCTGGGTCAAGCCAATAAAAGACATACTCGCTTATCGCCGGCACATTGCTTCTAAGAGGCAGTATCTTGGCTCCTGCCGGCATGATTGCGTCAGTGCTGATGTTGTCGCCAACCCTTATCAAAACTTCGCCCTGAAGCGCCGCCTCCATCGGTTTGCGCTGCGGGAGTGGTCGTATGTTTGGCCCCCTGGAAATTTCCAAATTATCCGCGTACTGCGCAGGAGCCGGGGGCACAATACCAGAGTCATCAATTACAAACTTGTCAGGCCATGGGATATTTGGGTACTCACCCAGATCCCGGGGGTCGGTTATCTTACCTGTGACGGCACAGGCCACGCATACTTCGGGAGATGTTAGGTAGACTTTGTCGTCCTTTGTGCCGCTCCTTCCAGGCCAGTTGCGGTTGAACGATCTTATTGAAACCCAATCTGTGCCCGGTGCTGAGCCCATGCCGATACAACCCTGACAGCCGCTCTCTAGCAGGCGCGCGCCGGAAGCAATGATGTTGTATATCGAGCCATCGCGAGCCACCGTTTCAAGCACCTGTTTTGAGCCGGGGTTGATAGCCATCGTGACGTTTGGGTGCACCTTCTTGCCCCTAAGCACATGCGCCACGGTCATCATTTCAACGTAGCTAGAGTTTGTGCACGAGCCGATCAGCACCTGATGGACATCCTGGCCCTGCACGTCGCGCACTTTGTGCACCGCGTCAGGCGAGCCGGGTAGCGCGATCATGGGTTCAAGTTCGCTCAGGTTGATCTCCATGTTTTCATCGTACTCGCGGCCAAGGTCTGCGGCAAAACGCTTGTAGTCTTGCGGCCTGCCCTGGCGCGCCATATAATCTTGCGTGATTTCGTCAGATTCGAACAGTGACGTCGTAGCTCCAAGTTCTGCTCCCATGTTACATATCGTGCCCCTCTGTGGCACCCCAAGGCTCTTGATGCCATCTCCGTAGTATTCAAAGATCTTGCCGACTCCTCCCTTGACTGTCAGCCTGCGCAGCATTTCAAGTATCACGTCCTTGGCAGTGATCCATGGTCTGAGCCTGCCTGTCAGCTTTACGCCTACGATTTTTGGCATCTTGGTATAGAACGGCGCGCCGGCCATCGCTACTGCAACATCAAGGCCGCCGACGCCTATCGCCATCATGCCTGCGCCACCTGCAGTCGGCGTGTGGCTGTCAGAGCCAATCAACAACTTGCCCGGTATCGAAAAGCGTTCTAGGTTTACTTGATGGCAGATGCCGTTACCCGGCTTGCTGTAATGGATCCCGTACTTTGCGGCAAAAGTCTGCAGAAACCTGTGATCGTCGCCATTTTCAAACCCTGTTTGCAAAATATTGTGGTCGACATAGATGGCTGCGTGCTCTGCCTTGACACGCGGCATGCCCATAGCCTCAAACTGGAGGCACGCCATAGTACCTGTTGCATCTTGCATGAGCACACGGTCTACCTTGAGCCCTATCTCTTGGCCCGGTTCCATCCTGCCCTCAGCCAGGTGATCCGATATTATCTTCTGAGCGAGATTTAGTGAAGCCATTGCCTGAGCTTTCTAGCAGGGATTGGATATTTAATACCTTATACGGCTAACTGAAAAGAATAACAGGCTACTACAGGAGAGAAGTAAGAAAAGCTCACCCAACACCGAGTTGGGCAAGCTCCGTACGTTTGTATGACCGTCACTCCGTTATCATAAGAACGAGACAAGTATTTCTATTTACTCATCGCTACCCCTCCCTCCAGTTCTAGAGAATTGTTCAATGCAATTTCCCACAAGAGCTATTATACAGTCGTTGGTTTGACACTGTGGAAACCAAGACCCGACATACTGTGCTCTTATGTTGCCCGGTTGCCGTCTGCGTTGTCCCGCGGCCGGCTTCATATTTGCCTAGTCGATAACTCTGATTATAGGCTGTCCCGCGCTGCTACTATCTCTTTCTCTGTCTCGTGGATACTCGTTAACCTTACTTTCTTCCTCTGACTTGGCGGCTAGTTGTGATTTTATCTTGCTGACGGCCTTGAAAGCTTCTACTATCCTCTGTGGGTCTCCTGATACGGCGTTGATTGCTGCCTGGGCTTCCTGGGCTGTATGAAGAGCTGATAATTTGACCTTATTCAGTCGAGCTGTCGGCCGTGGCAAGCGGGTTGATCTCCTGAATCTTGAGCTCTTTGCCGCAGCGAGGACACTTTGCCTGCTTTAGGTCTACCTGCTCAAGCTCGGTTTTGTCTGACGGGCACTTATTTTCAAACTGTGCGTCTAGAACGTCGGCATGAACAAACTTTTTCTCCTTCCTGCACACAAAAAGCCGATACTGCGCAAACTCGGTGTTGACATCAGTAAGGATCTGGTCCATATCTAGCGTCCCTATCTGGTGGATTGACTCGTAGCCACACGCAGGACACTTGAAGCTATAGACCTTCATCATCGTTACAGAGTGGCCCGGAAATAAAAATATGTCCTGAAGACAATATTCTGCAAGACAGTTTCTTCCGTCTTAAATAAGCTCAAAAAATTGAAAGCTATTGGTAGTTGAAACTAAAAGCATTCCTATCCACGATCTTTCTTCCGTTTCTCTCATCTACTGTACTTGCCGCCCCAGAGCAGAGAACGACGACATACAGGAAGTTTGTCATTTATTACGGCTGGTACTCTGACGCCGAGGGCCAGTTGGGTCAGGAAATCGAAAGGATAGTCGCGGCAAAGCCGGAATTCGTCATAAGCCCCTTTCACACCTCGATAGGACAGGTCAACCTCAGGTCAGAGGTGATTGAAAAATTTCACGAAAATGGTGTCAAAGTCCTCGTATATGTTGCGACCGGCGAGGGAAGAAGGGAACTTGAAGGCGTGCTTGGAGAAATCAAGACCGGCCTTGATAACGGGGCAGATGGCGTGATGCTCGACGAGGTCGCGATGCTCCATAGCGACTGGCAGGTCGACTATTACAAAGAGATCTATGACTACACAAAATCATTTGGCAGCGAAAGGCTGGTCATCGCCAATCCCGGCACCATAATGGTCAACGAAAAGGTGATGTCGGTGAGCGACATCGTGTCATTTGAGCATCAGTGGCGTCTAGCGTCCCAGCTTGACTGGTTCTTGAAATATCCTGCTAGCCGCTACTTGGGGATCTCGAGCAATGACATCAGGGATGTGATGGGGTACAAAGTGGACGAAGAATCATCTGCAAGGGACACCATCGAGGCGTGGCAAGCTGGAATAGGCTACCACTTTTCCACTGACACCTACATCACCCTTGCGCCCTGGTTAGAAAAATACCAGAAAAGGCTTGAAGATCATGCCATCTCAGGCGCCGATCTCTATTCTAGACCCGTCTAAAGGAAATTTTGTGCTGCCTGAGCCGTTCTGACTGACGCCTTGAAGCGCGAGTGTTATGTCTGTCAGCCTCTTGCGGAGCGAAATCGTGCTGACCTCAGCCGCATCGGCTATCGTTGTCTTGGTCACGTTCATCCTCTGCTCAACCGTTGCAAGGTACAGGGCAGCGGCAGCTAGNNGGAGGCTGGATGTGCGTCTCGCCGACTAGAATCTTGTAGCAGTGGGTTGCAAAGGGCTTGTCCACGCCGCCGGCCTTGCAAACTTCGTCAATAGTCCGGGGGATTAACCTCTCCTTGCAAGCAAGATATATCGAAGCGGCGACAAACCCCGAGATCGATCTCCCCTTTATCAGCTTCTTTTGCAACGCTTTTCTATAAAAATACGCGGATCTCTCAGCCACCTGCCACGCAAGCCCGAGGCAACTGGATATCCTGTTTATCTCCCAAGTCGCCTTCTTGAGGTTCCTTGAAATGGGTGCGCTTGAGACAGACATGGCGTTCAGCTTGCGCAACCTGTTTACCGGAATCGGGGAGGAAGCGCGGTGCACGTAAACAGAACTGCTGTCCTTATTGTTTTCCTGATCGCCTGGTTGCTGGTCCTGCGCCGACCCAGACGCGACGCCGATGTACGTAGAGAGCCCTCTGTCGTGTATCAAGAGTGATGAAGGAAAGCCCCCCCTTGCTCTGTCATCGGTCGGAGAAAACGACCTCCACTCAGGCGAAAGAGTCTCAACCTTTTCCTTGAGAACTACACCACAGGAGCTGCATACTAGCTCGCCGGTGAAATTATCCGTAATTGGCGGGCTGCCACAGGCCATGCAATGATCTTCCAGTCCAGAATGGTTTGACAACATACAAGCTACCCAAATATTTGGACATAATAACCTGGAAGCAATAATCGTGCAATGCCATCTTTAGTTTGATTCTAAGGAAAACAGATTCTGGAATTGTGTTACAGAAACAGAAGAATCTTACTCTTGACGGGACCTAGAAAAAATGCAATCTAATTTTTAAGGCAAATAAAGCAAGAGCATAACTACTCAATCGATAAAAGCACTCTTTCCGGACATTGACTAGATGTGTTCTATCATTGGCATCATCGGTAAAAATTTTGTCGCGCCCGCGTTGGTTGAAAGCCTCAAGAGAATGGAATACAGGGGCTATGACAGCGTTGGAGTTGCCACTCTTTCAACTAACAGGATTTCAGTAAGAAAAGGCATTGGCAAGGTAAACCAGGTTAACAGCAACCTTAACTTAGCTGAGATGGAGGGCCTTGTGGGCATCGGCCACACCCGATGGGCCACACATGGAGGTGTCACCGACTACAACGCCCATCCACATCCCTGCTGCAGTGGGGACATTGCGGTTGTTCATAATGGCATTATAGAAAATTATCTGCAGCTCAAAGAAGAGCTGGTGAGCAAAGGCCACCTGTTCAGGAGCGAAACAGACACAGAAGTTATCGCGCACCTGCTTGAAGACCAGTACAACGCGAGTAGAGACATCAAAGTGGCGATGATGGGAACGGTGAACCAGCTTGAAGGGTCGTACGCGTTTGTGGCCATGTTTGCAAACGGAACCCTGGCTTGTGCCCGCCTAGATGAGCCGCTAGTAATTGGGATTTCAGACAATGCGTATTATGCTTCAAGTGACGTGCTTGGTTTTCTGCAATATACCGATCAGGCGATGTTTCTTGACAACCGCGACATTGCAATAATGGACATCACAGGCACGTGCATTTTCAATTTCGGAGGCGAGTCCGTAACCAGGAGCGTCACAAAAGTCGCATGGGAGCTTGCCGATGCCAACAAGGGCGAGTTTGCACATTACACCATCAAGGAAATATTTGAGCAGAGGATAAGCATCAAGGCCGCGACGTACCAGGAAGAGCACAAAATAAAGGCGTTCTGCGACGCGATTGTGGCAGCCGGCAAAATAGTTGTCACCGGCAGCGGCACAAGCTACCACACATCGCTTATCACGTCGATGTTAGGCGCGCGTGTTATGAAAAAGCGGTTTGAGCCGGTGATGGCAAGCGAGTTCAAGTACAATATGGACTCTGTAGACAAGGACACGGTAGTAATCGCGATTTCGCAGAGCGGCGAGACTGCGGACGTGCTCTCGGCTACCAAATTGGCCAGGGCAGCGGGTGCAAAGATCCTCTCTATCGTTAATGTTCCAACGTCGTCACTCGCAAGGACAGCCGATGTTTCACTCGGCATCAACTCCGGCCCAGAAATAGGAGTAGCGGCGACAAAGAGCTTCACCGGCCAAGTGTCGCTTGCATACGCCATAGTTGATCGATTGAGTGGTGGCAAAGTCGGCTTCGAAAGGGACGTTGTTTCAGACAAGATAACAAAGATGCTTGGTGGCAGCGCGGGCATCGAACGGCTGGTAAATATGACGATGCCAAAGGTGAACGATATCTACCTGCTCGGCAGATCGATTCACTTCCCGATCGCGCTTGAAGGCGCGCTCAAGATGAAAGAGCTTGCTTATGTGCACGCGGAAGGCATTGCTGCCGGCGAGCTGAAACATGGGCCGCTTGCGCTTATGGACAAGAACGCTGTAGTCTTTGTGCTCAACGCAGACGACAAGACCTATAGCGACACACTCTCAAGCGCGCATGAGGTGAAGGCAAGGGGAGCCAAAATAATCGGCATTTCCAACGTGTCGAACGACATCTACGATGCAATGATCGAGATCCCAAAGATGGACAACGAATTGTTGTACCCACTGGTCGAGATCATTCCGCTGCAGCTGTTTTCATATTACCTTGCGCTGCACAATAACGCAGACCCTGACTTTCCGCGCAACCTTGCAAAGTCAGTCACGGTCAGCTAAATAAATAAAAGTATAATTAGTTTGTCAGCGTGAACATCTACGAGAATGGCAGGCACGACGACAAGCGAAGAAGTAACTTGCGAGAACTGTGGCAACCCCATTGATGCTTGCATGTGCGTCTGCCCATACTGCGGCCAAAAGGATTCGTGCGAATGCTGCCTCTATGACGCGGCAACGGGCGGCTAGTTCTAAAGCAATAAAAGAAGGACAAGCGAAGGAACCACATTGGAAAAAACAACCACAAACTCCCTGAGCTGGGTAATAGGAGGGGCTCAGGGAAGCGGTGTCGATTCAGCCGCAAACATATTTTCACGTGCCTGCGCTGCCGGCGGACTCCACGTATTTGGTAAAAGAGAATACTATTCCAACATCAAGGGAGAGCACAGCTACTTTACCGTGAGAGTGAGCGGCAGGCCGGTGCACTCGCATGTGAATGAAATAAACATGCTTGTCTCTTTTGACGCTGAAACTGTCTTCCGCCACTTTGAGGATGTGACTACGGGCGGGGCGATAATCTACGCCACTGATGTCGCCGCAACTTCACTTGACGAAACGCCGACCGTCGACGACTATGCGTCCGCGCGCATTAAAAAGACGCTACAAAAGACCGGCCTTGGGTTCACCGTTAAAGACGCGCTAGAGCACGCAAAAAGGCGTGGTGTGATGCTGTTTCCAATTCCTTTCTTCCAGCTGCTTCAAGAGTTTGCACAAAAGGCAAACGACCCCGCACTCAGCAAGCTGACAAGGATGGTCAATGTCATGGCGCTTTCTGCCTCGATGGCAATAATGGGTTTCGACAGCGAAGTACTTGCAAGAGCGATTCAATTTATCTTTCGCGCAAAGAAAAAGGTTGCAGACCTGAACGTTAGGGCGTCGGCACACGTATACAACTATGCCAAGGCGAAATTTGCTGGCGGCAACTTTGCATACCAGCTGAAAACAAGACCGATCGGGGCGGATATGATAATAGTGCAGGGCAACCAATCATCAGCCCTTGGCAAGATGTTAGCCGGCTGCCGGTTCCAGACATACTACCCTATAACACCGGCTTCGGATGACAGCGAGTTCCTCGAGGCAAACGAAATACTAGACCTCAATGACTCAGGCAAAAAGGGCTCAACCGTGGTTGTCCAGACCGAGGACGAGATCGCCGCATTAGCGATGGCTATTGGGAGCGCGCTGACAGGCGCCCGCTCTGCCACTGCGACTTCCGGTCCGGGTTTTTCGCTAATGGCAGAAGCGCTTGGCTGGGCCGGCATCAACGAAGTCCCCGTTGTCATCTCGCTCTATCAGAGAGCAGTGCCCTCAACAGGGCTTCCTACGCGGCACGAGCAGGGAGACCTCACCTTTGCGATAAACGCCGGTCATGGCGAGTTCCCAAGGATAGTGCTTGCGTCTGGCGACATCGAGGAGAGCTTTTACGACACGATAAAGGTGTTTAACCTTGCAGACCGCTACCAGATGCCTGTCATCCACCTGCTGGACAAGGCCATAGCAAACAGCGTGACTACATGCAAGAATTTCGACGTCANNACCGAGGAGGGCCACATAAGCGAAGACCCCGAGCTTAGGGTGCAAATGATGGATAAGAGAATGAACAAGCTGCAAGTCGCGCTCAAAGAGATTCCTGACGAAGACAAGGCGGTGGCGTACGGCGGCGGCGATATTGCAATTATCAGCTGGGGCTCGACCAAAGGCGCGATACTTGATATGATGGAGAAGCTCGCAGCCGAAGGAACCAAGATCAAGTTCATCCAGGTCAGGCTCATGAACCCTTTCCCGTCAGAGCTGGTTAACTCGATGCTGAAAGGCGTAAAAACAGTGATAGACATTGAGATGAACTACACCGGCCAGCTGGGCTCGCTTGTGCGTCAGCATATAGGGCGCGAAGTTGACTTCAAGATCGTAAAGTACAACGGCAGGCCCATATCGCTTGACGAGGTTTATAATGCCGTAAAGAGAATAATGGGTGGAGATGCCCCCAGGAGGCAGGTGTTGAAAAGTGGCGCTTAAATTATC
>DAOL01000089.1:854-9785 GCA_002501845.1 Nitrososphaera sp. UBA217 | reverse complement strand
TTCGCCAAGAACATCAAAAAAATTTCGATAGACTTCGTCAATTAGGTCAGCCTTCGATTCGTCTATGGTACACCTAGCCCGAACGAACTTCTTGAAGTGCTCTAATAGTGTTTTTGCAGTCTTTTGGTCCTCTGAGCTTGAGATAGGCTGATTGAACATGTTTCCTCGTAGACGTGAGATGGCATACATCGCGGTAAAACCTAAATCTGAGTACTTTGTTCCGTTTGCGACTGCATCGATAACGCTAAAAACGGACTCTAAATCGACATAACCGTATGTCTGATCTAAGACATCTCTGATGGTCTTGTACTGAGTTATCATGTTGTATTTCAGTGCAGCATCATGGCCTAACTTGTCAAGATATTGCTCGAAGGCTGGCACCATTTCTTTCATTGTAGGAATGCCGAATGGTGCGGATGCTCCTGCGCCGAGAAATATTAGCGCGTTTACCATCGTCAATACACAAAGGATTCACTACTATATTTACTGAGATGCACAAATCCCAGCGAAGCCGTAAAGTTTCTTGTTAAAATACCCCGCAAAGAATATGCATCTAATTGAAAACCACTTTCTATGTATCAATAAGAAATCTTGAAATGCATGTTGATCGTGTGGATGTAGGTAATGTAACATTCATCAATTCTCCAGAGAACATTATAGAACCCACCGCGAGAAAGGCAATGGACAAGATATTGGGTACCCAGTCCGAAGCCGAAAATGCTTGGCACTACCATATGAAAGAGAGATTTGACAAACACACCATAGCTATAGTTGNNGAAGCCATCGCCGAAAAGGTAATTGAGCAAGCGCTAAATGTACTCAGATTTTATCTTTCAGGCCTTTCAGAGAATAATCCATTCTTTTACAAGATGTTCGTCGGTATTGAAGGTACAACCTATACCGGGCTGACGGCATTACTAGTCGTAGATGAGCAACAAAAAAAGGTTACCTATCAATCTAGCCGACGTGGGACTCTTTATGGTTATGAGTTGGATCAATCTACTCTAGACAAGATGAAAGATTTGCATTTTGAATATGTAGGCGAAATATTGCACAAGCCTGAGAAACAACGCAGACCTTTAGAAAATAATCTGATAACAGCCATTGATTTTTTTGGCGCTGCCATGAACGCAGTGGAACCCAGAAATTCTTTTATCAATTTTATCATATCACTAGAATCTGCCTTACTAACACGTCACGAGAGGAAAAAGGCGCAGAACATATCGAAGTGGATTATTCTGCTCTTCTTGACACCTTCTATCAAACGTAGACGGCTTTTTGAAAAAGTATCTGGTTACTACAAAATAAGATCAGATATCATTCATGAAGGTATTGATAACGTGGATGAAGATTCGCTTTATGGATTATTTTATTTCACGTTTCAAATATTGATCCAACTTGTCCCATACACAGGTTTAGTAGACGATAAATCTAAGCTCAGAAGGAAACTATACACCGAACTAAAGGCAGCTGGTCGTATTTGATTGTTCTGCACATGTGCCAGGGCGGAATAAAGTTCTCTTGTATGTCCAGATTAATATTCTAGCGGACCGTCGATTGTCTGTCCGAATGGCCTAAAGATTTCGTATTCGATTCTGAACTGATTGTGACACACAGAAGAATGTTCTCGAGACATGAATTTTATCCATAATTCGGTCCTAGGCAGGCGCTTTTCAAACGTTTCTTTTTGAGACCGGGGCTACATTAGGCGCCTAAATTTGGTCCAATTAGAAAATTGTCTGTCCATATTCAAACCTATTAACGGATTTTACATTTGCATATTTTCTAATTTTGTATTTATGCTCTATTTCTAGCTGGTGCATGGAAGAATCTTCCGAAGACATGACACAGAGTAAGAGGCTGGCGCTCATTACGTTACACTTCATTCGCGCAATATCTTAAGCTAGAGCTTAGATAGTTGCTTTGTTATTACACTTTGTTGTAATTCTTAATAACCCACGATATGCACGAGTGTAGTTAGTTATTTTGCCATGTCTTTAGCCTTCTCGCTAATATCTTGCGCAGGTCTTTGACAAACTGTCTGCCGTACCATTTTCTGTATTTCTTGAATAGCTTTCTCGCAGTGCCGTTCTTGGTACCAAGCACTGATTTGGCCCAATCATCTTCACTTGTCGCGCGTTTGAAAGGCATACGCATGAGATAAAACGTACCGTCTACCTTGTTGGGCTTTATTCCGATTAATGGTATGCCGGCCGAAACAAATCTTGAACCATTCTTGAGAACGCGTTCAAAATGATAGATATCTTTGTGATCTTCATACACAGTTGAATAAAGAATCGTAGCGTCGCCGATTTTCGCAGCCATGAAGTCAGAGTTGCGAATCTTGACTTTATCTTGAAGGCCCGCTTTTTTCACGGCTTTGACAGCTTCTTTGTAGGTTGCGATATGATCTTCTATTCCTACGACTCGTTTTACCTTCTTGGCAGCGATTNNCCATGACCACAACCCAAATCATAAAATACATCATTTCTATTTGCCTTGGCCAGTCGCAATATTCGACTTACCTCGGCCGGTTTGGTGGCTTTTGGATCGCCTCTTGATTCAGATCTTCTGACCAACTCTGACTGTGTGTTTCAATTCTAGACTAATAAAAGTGAACAACCGACGTATAGTTGCAAATTTTGTCGCTAGAGCCGGCAACTGAGTTATACCACGAGCGGGTATAACGTGAAAATTTCGGGCAGAAAAGCCTTGTTGATCTTTTGCCACTGGTAAGTTCATGCTGGTAGAACTTTCGTTAAGATTAGAATTACTCGGTTAAACACATTTGTTTTATAATAGTGACACATAACGAAGCAAGAATAGCATTTTTTGCCAGAAAAGAGCGATTCTCTTGATAATAACATAACAGAGGGTTCGAAATAGATTTGTCTAAGCGTAGATCTGAGCTAATTAGCCAAGCCTTCGAGGCTGCTGTTGAAGTGTTAGGCGAACGATCGAAACGCTCATTGATCGAAGATTTGAATTACCATAACGTTGACCTAAATGACCCAGAATTAAATTTGCAAAAACTAATGAATGCTCTCAAAGAGATATTACGCGAAGAAGCCGCAGAAATGCTCATAGAGCGTATGCTAATAAAGTTAGACGAGATAGAGTCAAGAGGTAATCGAAAATAGTCTACCTTGGTTGTTTTACTTCTTTTTTCCTCTAAACGTCTAACGATCGAGCATAGACTTCGTTAAAGCTAAAATTCATGTCTAACAGAACAATGTTATAAAACAATATAAGCTAGTAACTGATTTGGTTCGTTTTCTTAACCGGCTTGATTAAATAAACCGAACGCTTGCCATTATTGAATTTCGCGAAATAGTAGCCTATGTGTTCTGGGTCTAACACATTTGTATTTCGGTCTCTTACACAAGCCTAGAGATGCCAGACCGCACAGGCCTTCGCTATCTATGCAAAGAATGTAAAGCCATGTTTTGGTCTTATCAAGACGTAGTCTTGCACAAAGGCTTTACTGGTCATGGCGAATACGAAACTAGCCCACTAGATTGGGCGCTAAGCAAAACACAATCTTAGAGAACTTTTATACCCGCCGTTGTACGATTGTTTATTGCCAGCGAATCATAAAGTAAGCGTTGCATGGCAGATCGTATCTACATTCATACCAATCGTCAATTTTTGGGCATTCTACAGAATCAAGAAACTACAAAAGTATTTCTTGTACGTGATTGTGCCAATGATAGCTGTATCGATTGCCGTAGCGGTTTACATCTCTAGCAAATCGAATTCACTTGAAGCGAGTTTCGCCTACCCGGGGTACTTCGACATACTATTTGGCGATCTATCATCTATGAGTGTCTTATCAATAGTTAGTAATGCAATAAGCATCGGACTTCACGCATTTGCAATTTATCTTGTAATCATCTGGTCAAGACAGTGCAACAAGCAGTTCGACCAGCCAGTAANNCATAGCCAAATTTTACCAATTTTCACCTCGATATGGACAGATATTATCGCATAGTGTTTATTGCTATGAACCACGGAGCTAATACAATTGGCAAGGAAATTAGGGGCCAACCCCGAGGCAAAAACGGGGAAACGCCTCGAGTCAATCCGCAACGCCCACAATGCGCAAAAGATGGGCAGTACGACCCGAATGGAAGACTACCTTGAGGTCATTTACGAGCTTATAGCGCAGAAAGGCTATGCTACCACAGTTGACATTTCCAGTTACCTCAATGTCAGCTCGCCCAGCGTTACCAAAATGCTGCAGAGGCTGAACGAGAGCGGCCATCTCAATTATGAAAAGTACAGGGGGATCAGTCTGACAGAATCAGGCATAGCCGTCGCAAAGAACATCCACGACAGACACGGTGTTCTGGCGGAGTTTCTCAAGATCATAGGAGTCGACGAGGACACTGCCAGCCGCGACGCCGAAGGCATCGAACACCACCTGCACCCTGAAACTCTGAAAAAGCTAGAAGAGTTTATCAGGCTTGTGAAGAGTCAAGGGCTAGCCGGCTTTCGCTAACGCCGGCTAAGGAATACCTTGATCTCCTGACCAGCAATTATCGCGTTCACTATCTTTCTTCCGGACTCGCTGCGTTTGTCTATTTTCACTCTTGCTTTCTTGCCCACCTGGCTGCTGAGGATGTATTCGTCTTCAACATAGACATCGATCGTGCGACCAACTACCTCGTCGTCAAGCAGTATGTTGACGGATGATCCACTTTCGCTTATGTCAAACTTGATCTCTTTGCCGAGGGTTGGGATCTTGGCCTCGATGTCTATCTTGACGCCCAGCATTTCCTCAAGTTCAGAAACGGTGGCGCCGCCCTTTCCTATAATCCGTGGCGCGGCTTCCTTGCTGACTCTCACCTGCACTTTGTTGTCCGAAATGACGTTCACTTCGGCATGAGGGTCGAACCTGCGCACGACGTCCATTATCTTGGACTGCGCCAGCTTGCGCACTCCGCTTTCTGACTTGGCTCCCTTGGCAATGTTTGCGACCGGAACTACGACATTCTCTTCTCCGAATGTATAAATCTCGTATTCTATTGCACCGGTTTCAAAATCGCGCACTTCAACCAGCGGCCTAGCCAGATCTTCTTCCGTCATCCCCGTTGGAACCTTGACGGTAAGGCTCAATTCATACACTTTCTTGATGCCGCCGTCGCGAACAAAGATTATCGTATCAAGAATGTGCGGTATCATTCCAAGCTCTACGCGGCCCATGAAACGCTGAATAGCGTCAAGCGGGCTGCTTGCATGCACGACTCCTACCATTCCTACGCCGGCGAGCCTCATGTCCGCAAATACTTCAAAGTCCTGCCTCCTTCTGATCTCGTCAAAGATGGTGTAGTCGGGTCTGACCAGAAGCAGTATGTCTACTGCCTTTTCAAAGCTCCCTTCGAGGGGGCCGTACTGTGTCACTTCTTCCGGCACCTGCAGGTCGCGGGGCGACTCAAACGTCTTGACTATCTTGTTCTGCTCAAGGTAGAACTGCGCCAGGCTGCTTGCAAGCGTGCTCTTGCCGGACCCCGGCGGCCCGGCGATAATGATTCCCTCGGCGTTGCCGGTCAGGCGCTCCATCAGCTTTTCGCTTGCATTGTAATCTGCAAGCACGAGTCTAACTATCGGCCTGACAATCGTTACTTCAACTCCATCAGAAAATGGCGGCCTTGTTATTGCGATCCTAAAGTTGCCGAACTGGATGACTGTGGCGCCGCTCCTGCTTATTTCAACAGAACCGGAGCCTGTAACCCTGCTAGCTTCTGACACTTCCTTTATTATGTTTGACAGCTCTGCGTACGTGATCCTTTCCTCGCTTATCTTGACGAGCTGGAACTCGCCGGGTTTGCCCCTCTTTGCTTTAGGGATTGTGCCTTCCTTCAGATGCACGCTCATCGTGGTCTCATCAAAGTATTTTTCAAATTCAAGGTCGGTTGTCTTGGTTGGCGCTCGTATGTGCATCGCCTTTATCCCCTGCGCCTCTGCAACCAGCGCCTGCACGTAATCGGCTGTAATGAGCGTGGCTGACTCGTGCATCGCGACATCCTTAATTATTGCGTCTATCCTGCCGTGCTTTGCCAGCCGGATGTCGTCAATGTCGGGACGTTGGCCCACAAATCTCAACCCGATCTTTCTTGCTGAAGCAAGCTCGCGCATTTTCTTTATTTCTTCAAGTCCAACAAAGCCGTGCTCCTTGTTGGTCGATGCCTGCGACTGGAGCTCGTCGAGCACCGCCAGCGGAATTATGATCTCGCTTCCTTCTTCCAGATCGCCGGCTTCAAGCATCTTTGTTATTTCGCCGTCTATTATTATGCTGGTATCAAGGACGAATTTCGTATTGCTCAATTATACTAGCTCCACTTAGCAATTTAAAAAGCATTTTAATAAAACTGCCCATTGAACAATAACAATTTATGGGCGACAGTGGTCAATTTTAGCCGGATGAAGAAAGTAGAAGCTAACATTGCTACGCTTGAGAAGGGCGAAAAAGCATTAGTTTGACAATGCGACTGTCGCTTTTTGCACTGGCGGTGGCACTTCTTTCCGTTGGCTTTATTTTTGCTCCGGCGCTGGCCGCCAAATACTATGCAGATCAGACCGATTTTACAGAAACTTCCGTGCCAGCGGAAAAGTACAGCTGGCGCAACTCCATAGAGGGATGCATTTACAAAGAAGATGGCGTGAAAAATTCATACTATGTGTGGACAAAGCTGGCCATACAAAAATGGCGGCAGGCCCTTCGTGAATATACCGGCAATCAGGAAGCATGGAGTTTTAACGTCCACTATGTCAGATCGGAAGCGGCGCTCGGATCATGTGACGTCAAGTTTTATATTTATGATACATACAAGGACTTTCCAGAATATCCAGCCCAGACTGGCGCATACACTTATGTGGACAAGAGCGGCCCGGATGCAAGGGTTTACCTTGCTCCAATCGTGCTGCACGGAGATGGCAAGACAGAGATCAATCTGCCGAATTACGCCTTTAGGAACACTGCGGTGCATGAAGTGGGTCACGTGCTGGGGCTTGGGCACATGCAATCGCAAAAGAACTACCTGATGTCGCCACAATTTGATTTTTGGAAAGAGAAGGACCAGTTGCCAATAACCACTCTCGAGCTTGATGCCCTTGTGGAGGTCTATGGCAACAACGGCTTTGATTGAATCGTTATATTTTTTGCAGCAAGTGCAACATTGCCTTTCCAACAGATACTTGCGGCATTATGATGAAAAGCGCAGCGCAAGAAATTACTAGCTACAGGGCCACCAGGAGCATTTCTTCAATCCGGTATAGTGCCTGATAGATATAATCATTGGTGATGAGTGACGGTATCTTTAGTTGCTGCGATTTTGGAAGCATCGAGTTTATTGCGTAAAGTATCTCGATCTTTCTATCAATATTGGTCTCGTTTTTGCACTCTTCTATCAACCTTATTACGTGTTTATGGTTCATCTGCGTAAACCGAATGATTGTGCTGGCTTATAACGGCTGCAGAGCTTAAACCAGTGGAAAGGATCCCGAACAATCATTCAGATGCTATCTGCCGCACAATCTCTTTATAATGAACAGGAACACAAAACCAATGGATGAATTTTGAATGCTATCTGCAGGCCGGCAAGATAGCAGCCCAAGTGAGAGAGGGCGCTCGTAGAAAATATTACGTGGGTTCAACCCTTTTTGAGATCTGCGAATCCGTCGAGGCGCAGATCCGCAGCATGAATGGCCAGCCAGCGTTTCCTGTCAACACCAGCCTCAACGAGATAGCAGCTCATTACACTGCCGAGCCAAACGACGCAACGGTGGTAAAAGAGGGTGACGTGCTCAAAATAGACATCGGGGTGCACGTTGACGGCTACATCGCGGACACGGCTGTGACCGTTTGTTACGATGCAAAATATGAATCACTTGTCAAGGCCGCCGAGACGGCGCTTGGCGAGGCCGTGCGGATGGCAAGAGCCAACACGAAAGCAAGCGACATTGGCAGGGTCATAGAAGGAACCATAGTCAAGTTTGGCTTTAGACCGATCCAGAACCTGAGTGGCCACTCGCTTAAGCAATATACGATTCATGCGGGCAAGTCGATACCAAATATTTGGACCATAGGATCTTCCTTTACGCTGCTCGCAAACGAAGCGTACGCGATAGAACCCTTTGTTACCACAAAAGATGGGCAGGGAGTAGTTCATGAGGGAAAGACGCGGAATATCTTTGGAATAACATCTAGAAAGCCGATTAAGGACAAGGAAGCAGACAATCTCCTGGAGCTAATGTGGACCAGGTTTCGGACACTACCGTTTGCGTTGCGATGGCTTACAGACAAGTATGAAGAAAAAGACCTGCGCCGGCTTGTCGATATCCTGGCCAAGAAAAGAAACGTGCACGCGTACCCGATCCTTGTAGAAGGACGTGGCAAGATTGTCGCTCAAGCAGAGCACACGCTCATCCCAACTGATTCAGTTGTTAACGTCATCACGCTCTAGTGCTTGTCATCTGGCGGGTACTCGCCATAGATGGCAATAACGAGAGTGTTTGAGGACGAGCACTTCTTGCACTGCACGCCTGACCTATACACATAGTCACCTTCCTCAAACTGGCGTCTTGTATTCTCCCCACACGATTCACACTTATCTTCGGAATATATTTCCGGTTTAACTTCCTTTTTCTTGCGAAAGAGCATTACTGTCCGACCCCCATAGTGTTTCCAACGCCTATCACCATGACTGACTGCCCTTCTGACGTTTTGTCTTCAATCACCGAATATACGGTATTTGTTACCTTCTCAAATGCATCAGCTATTTCTTTCCGCATGATGGTAATCGCGTCCTGGATCGATTGCTTGACGATGATTGCGTAAACTGGAATATCCAACCGCGTAGCCACATCCTCTATTTGGTATTTTTCAACGCCAATGCCGCCTATAGCGACGCCGATTCCTTCTGCCACGTC
>DAOL01000089.1:0-741 GCA_002501845.1 Nitrososphaera sp. UBA217 | reverse complement strand
AGGGCAGTCGCCGCTTCCAAAATGTTCTCTACCTTTGAAACCTCCTGGTCGCTTGCACCCGCGCACAGTTTCCTAACTTCGGAACGCAGCCGCTCGTCCCTAGTCCTCATGATGTGGTCCAGCTTGCGCACTATACCGCTTGGGTCAAGGTCAACCGGCATGATCGTGATATATTCCAAAAACTTGTCGACTCCAGCTGCCGGGTCATTTGAGGTTGACGTTCTTATCACGGTCTTGACATAGTCAACTGCTTCCTTCCTAGCCCCTTCCTTCATTGTCTTTAACTTGACAAGCGACTTGGAGATTTCTCCCAAAATCAGTCGCGACTGGAATTTTTGGGCGTACATCATGAAAAACGGAATTATTGCAATTGAGATGATGTACACCCACATCAAGGGGCTGTTAGGGTCAAACTCTGAACCAGCACCGCCAAGCAAGCCGCCAAGTTGAGATAGAACTTGAGAAAAACCTAACATTTGATGCCTTTATCCAAATCGAATTCGCCTGTAAGCTAAAATAAAGGTTACGTATGTAAATTGTAACATGATTCTAAAAATTCAATAATCGCAAAAAATGAATCGTGTAATAACTTAATAGGTATATCCTAAGTTCTATAATGTTGCGTCAGTGGGCGATAAAAGCGTTTAGTTTAACTATTAGTATTACGCCTTGCCTTTCTTCTTCCTGTTCAGGTTAGAGTACCAAACGTCTTGCCGGGCACTTGCACTACATGGCTCAGAC
>DAOL01000063.1 GCA_002501845.1 Nitrososphaera sp. UBA217 | reverse complement strand
TTATTTAAGGAACAAGCACTGCCCGCCCTTTCGTCTCTATACACCTGTCATGCGGGCGAACACCGTATGACTAGGCAAAGCGGTAAAGCTTTGGCTGTACAGTAGTCACTGACGCACAATGGTGATTATTACCTCAAACTTCTACGTACAACGTACCGTTTTCAACAGTCACCTTGTATTTGCCAATTTCTCTTAGCTTTTGCGGGAACCAGGTCATGCTGCCTGTGGTGATGTCCCATTTGGAGCCATGCCAGGGGCAGGTTAGCTCTTTTCCATTTAGCTCGCCTTCATGGAGCTCGGCGCCAGCGTGGGTGCAGATGTTGCCTGTGGCGTAGTAGTTGCCTTCCACGTTTGCGACCAGTATTTCCTTGCCCCCAGCGGTGACGTGGGTCATCTTGCCTTTCCCAATTTCAGAAGCCTTGCCGATCAATACCTTTGCCATACGCACATCTTTAGGATGGCGATATTTTAATTTCACTGCTGGGAAACATTCTTTCTGAAAAGTTTGTGAGTTTTTTCAGCGCGTCCATGCGCTCGTCCCTTTCTATCTCGGAACCTTCAATCGCGCCGTAAAGGAAGCGGATCGATTCGTCGTAGACTTTCCTTGCAACCGGATATGGCACTCCATCTTTGCCGCCATGGGCAAAACTGTATTTCACCGGGTCGTTCCAAGATGCCTTAGCCCCGTATATTAGCTCTGCAATGAGCGACAGCGCTCTTACGGTCGCACCGCCTAAACCCCGGATCGAAAGAAGCTCTTCATAATTGCTCGGCTGGATGTCATAGATGTGCTTGAACAAGCTCCAATCAAGCCTTCTTGGCATTTCATATCCAGACGCGTCTACCATGTCGCTGCCAAACCAGCGATCAAGTGTACACTTTGCACTCAGCCTGTAGATCGATGACTTCAAGTTATTCGTGTCGCTTTTGACAAGATCTAGACACACCTTCTGGTTTTCCTCGGACGGCAAGGCTGTCATATCGAGCACACTTGAATTCTTTGTGTGGCTGATGATCCCGGAATGCGGTTCGCGCACAAAATTTGGTACATCGCCAGAAAGCCAGTGGTAGCGGCGCGCCATCTTGCTTCTCGGGTTCATGCCCTGCTGCACTACTGCCCAGTTGCCTCGCTCGTCGAAAAGTATGACATGGTGGTAAAGCGAGTATCCATCCTGTATGGCCGCGCTGTCCACCTTGGCGGCCATCCTGCTTGCATACAAAAGCGAATCTATTTTTGCTGATGAAAGTCCAGAGCTTTGTGCAAGGAGTGGTATGTCAGTCTTGGCAGATGTTGATTTCTTGCCTTTGCCTCCTGCCATCGATATGCCATGGATGTGTGGTTTGAGCGCCTGTTTTAGAACGCCTGAAACGACAGTGGTAACGCCGGACGAATGCCAGTCAAAGCCAAGCACGCAGCCAAACGCCTGAAACCATAAGGGGTCAGACAGACGCCTCAGGAATTCCATCTGCCCATATTCATCGATTATCACTTTTGACATCGCATGTGACAGTCTGATCATCCTGCGAACGAGGTATGCCGGCGCGTGCCCGGTATGAAGTGGTAGGTTGATAAAGGGAGCCCTTTGCAACTTACCCGCCCTTGAGAAAAAGCCGTAACTTTTGCTTCGCAAGTGGATCCACTGGCGTGAACCTGAGATGCAGGCCGCAGCATGGGCAATGTGTGTTGCTGCATTTTAGGTAGACTTCGCACCTGCGGCAGTACCTCAATCCCTGGTGGTACGGGTTTTGTATCCTACCTCCATTGGGGACCAACCTGACGCATATGTTCCTGCAGGTCAAATAATGCATAGGCGGTAGGGCTGCTTATAACCAGACCAGCACTTTGGGGAGAGGGGGTATACATCAAATCTGCCCCATGGCAATAGGAGGCAGCAATGCGCGCCGCCATTATTGTCGTGCTGGCATTATCATCGGCACGGGCGTCTGGTACGGCAGGCGTAGAAAGGCGCCTGCAAAAAGTAATGACTAGACGGCTTTCATGAGAAGACAGAGTAGCGCCTTTTGTACATGCAGTCTGTTTTCGGCTTCTTGCCATACCATTGACGATTTGCCGTCAATTACCTCAGGCGTAACTTCCATGCCGCGCTTTGCAGGGAGACAGTGCATGAATATCGCCTCCTTTTTTGCGAGCTTCATGATGCCAGAGTTGACCTGGTACTTTGGCAGAAAGATCGTTTCCCTAGTTGCGCGCTCACCTTCCTTGCCTATCGACACAAAAGTGTCGGTCATTACAACATCGGTATCCTTTGCAGCTGCAACCGGGTCATCAGTTATTGCAATGTCGGCGCCTGTCTTCTCGCCTTCTGCTTTGGCAAGCCTGACCACTTTTTCAATCGGTTCATAGCCCTTTGGGCAGGCAGCAGTCATGCTGATCCCCATCTTGGCGCAGCCAAGCAAAAGATCGTTGCAGACGTTGTCACCGTCACCAAGCCATGCAAGGCGCAATCCTTTCAGCTTTTTCTTGTGTTCCTGCAAAGTCAGGAGATCTGCAAGTATTTGGCACGGGTGAAACGCGTCAGAGAGGCCGTTGATCACAGGAATTGAAGCCCAGTCGGCAAGTGTCTGGACGTCTTTGTGGTCATAAACTCGCGCCGTGACGCAGTCGAGATATAATGAAAGCGTCCTGGCGGTGTCCTCGATTGTTTCACCCCTCGATAGCTGTATTTCACTGGCGCCGAGGTATACTGCGTCCCCACCCAGCTGGTACATACCTACTTCAAAGCTGACCCTTGTGCGGGTTGATGGTTTTTGAAATAACATGCCAAGCGTTTTTCCGCGCAAAAGCAGCCGTGCCTTGCCGTTCTTTTGCTCGCGCTTAAGCTTGCTCGCAAATGTCAAAATCAGGTTGATTTCCCGCGCACTCAGGTCGCCGATGCTGAGCACATCTTTCTTACTTAAGGAGGTCTTCAATGTCTTCATCTGTTAAATATATTACCTTGTCTTCTTGCTCACCAGTATCTTTATCTTCTTTGCGCTTCTTTTTCTCTTCCTTTTCCTTCTCTATTCTTCGACGCTCCTCTTCCTCAAGCCTTGCCTTCTCTTCTTCGCGGCGGCGCTTCTCATCCTGTTCCTTCTTGCGATCCTCGTCGGTCTTTTTCTTGCCGCCAAATAGCCCGAACCTGCCCTTCTTTTCCGTCGGCTCTTCGATCTTGGCCGGCAGAGGTTCATCTTTTTTAGTNNGACTCGATGAACTTGTCGGGCTCAAACGGAATAATGTCGTCGTAACCCTGGCCGACGCCGATATGTGTAATTGGCTTTGAAGTAATGTGCGCAATTGAAATCGCGGCTCCACCCTTTGCGTCCGCGTCTATCTTTGTCAGTATTGCGCCGTCAAAATTCGTACACTGGAAAAACTCCCTTGCCTGGTTTATGGTATCGTTGCCGGCAAGTGAATCTCCAATGAACAATTTGATGTCCGGCTTGACAACCCTGACAATCTTGCCCATTTCGTCCATAAGGTTCTTTGAAGTCTGCATTCTGCCCGCTGTGTCCATCAGGACAACATCGATAAAGTTCTTTTTGGCGTGCTCGTAAGCGTCGCGTCCAACGGACGACGGGTCAGCGCCGTACCTCTGCTTGACTATCTTTAGCGAGAGCCTGTTGGTATGCTCCTCTAATTGCTCAATTGCACCAGCCCGGTGTGTATCGCCTGCCGCCACAACGACTGAAAAGCCGGCCTTGCGCAAGAGGTTTGCAACCTTGGCCACCGTCGTGGTCTTGCCAGTCCCGTTGATGCCAAGAAAAACGATGACAATTGGCCCGGCCTTGCTGTCCTTTTTTGCCTTTATCTTTTCAATGAGATCAAGCTTGCCTGCGCGTGCAAATATTTCTGCGACCGCAGCACGTAATTTTGACTGCACTATCTGGGTCGCGTCTTGGCTTTTTTCGATCCTTAATCCGAGCAGTTCTTTTTTCAGCTTTGCTGATAGTTCCTCGACGACTTCTTGCGCCACGTCACTTTCTAAAAGCGCAATCTGAAGGTCCAGCAGCGCGTCGTCAAGGACTTTATCGGTAAGCTCCCTTTGGCCGATGCCCTTTGCCGCGCTTGAAAATGCCTTTTTCAGTTTGTCAAACATTGGCTCTCAACCAAACTCAGCCGGGTTGCTGGGCAGCCCGTATCATCTGGTTGATATGTGTCTGCACTTGCTCCATNNACGCCAACTCCCACAGGCATCAGCGACTCGACTTCAGATTCGGAAGTAATGTTTTGGATGGTGGTCGAAGCTAGACGGGCTTCCTCCATTAACTTGCCTACTGTCAGCTGGCGCGTCATGACATCGTTCATGTACGCTTCAAGAACTCTTGATTGCTGGACCATCTCGTTGATTTTCTGTTCCGTTGCAGCCAATTCACGCTGCTTGGTTGGATCGCTAGCTGCACTCATTAGCCTCACTGCGCCTGTTCGATTTTTAAAGCTTTAGATTGGGGCGATTTAAACTTCCTAAATCAACGCTGAAATATCAAGAATTTCTACGTTCAATACGGCCCTGTACTACATTAATCTTTTTTGGGGAAGTTGGTTACGTCCAGTGTTTGACGGGTCTAGCGCTTTTTCTCCACATATTTCACCTCCGAAAAGCCCCCTAAGGACTTTTTCCTAGAATAGCATTAGTAGGAATACTTTTTGACCTTTTTTCTTATCGTATAATATATGTAGTTTAATTGCAGAATCGTCGTTTTTACCCTATTATCATGTCGTGTGCCATGGTTACAGTCCTACTTTCTGACTGCTCACGAAAGTAGGTTTTTACTTACAGATTCGCTTACGCATACTGAGCCAAGCTCATTACTTTCTTTTAGATGGCTATGAATGACTAGTTCCTGCGTGACTGACTATTCACTCACGTATGGAAAGCAAGAGTGGTTACAAAGTAGCTATCTGCTCACGGAATACTGATTTGTAATTAATTTAGGAAATGCCAATAGATCCAAGATCTTCCTTGTCAAGAAGTAAGCTCGTACGTATGGTTTTCACTGCAAAAATCAAAACTGCAAAGACATATGACATGTTACTGTAGATTTTACCAGTTAAGCTTTTATAGTAAAAAGCTCTTGAAGAAACGGTAATGAGAGAAGTGAAGTGTCAGTGATACTAATTGCTCGGCTAACTGGAGTGAGAATGGCAATCCAAAAGCCGCTGGCTCTGAGATTTTCTAGGGGCTCCCCTTGAATAAAATTACATACATGGCGCTAATAGTCGTTGGTGCCCTGTTAATTTTGCCTCTATCATCGATGTCGACACTGGTAATCAAAACATCGGCTTCAAAATCTCCTTTGTCATATTTCTTATTCTTATTCTCTGCGATGAATGATGCAGAGGCAACGTCATCATGCTTTACCGGGACATCCGTTATAATTACTGCACACACTACTATCAGAGACTGTGATATCTCTTCAGCTACCGCGATAACAGTCGATGCCACTGGTAATCTCAATATAGGTGGAACAGTTACCAATGAGGGAAACATAGTCATCAACGCTCATTCAGGCGGCATCAACAACTCCGGTACCACTAACTCTGGCGTCATAGTCATCAACCCTCTTTCAGGCGGTATCAACAACTCTGGTACACTTGACAACTCTGGTACTATCAACATCAACTGTTGCATTGCCAACAACGCTGGCGGCACAAACAACTCCGGTACCATTAACGTTAATTCCGGCATCGTAACTAACACCGGCGTCATTACCAACAACGCTGGCGGCACCATTACCAGCTTTGGTACTATAACCAACAACGCTGGCGGCACAATCACAAACTCTGGGACCTTTGACAATAGAAACTTCATTAACAACTTGGGTGATCTAACCAACAACTCCGGTGGTACCTTTAACAACCGCCTTATAGTGAACTCTGGCACTCTCGACAACTCTGGCACATTTGACAACATCCTTACTCTCATCAACTCCGGTACCATTAACAACTCTGGNNAATACAGTTATCAACAAAACATGCACAACCACTACAGTTACATCATCACTAAATCCTGCAATATCAGGTCAATCAGTAACCTTTACAGCTACGGTATCCCCAAATACAGCAACAGGAAAGGTACAGTTTAATATAGATGGAGCAGATGTTGGTTCTCAAATTTCACTGTCGAGTGGCCAAGCAACATATTCCGCTTTATTGGCTGCAGGGACACATCAGGTTATTGCAACTTATTTTGGCGATTCAACTGATGCAGGCAGCACTTCGACTGCTCTAATACAGACGGTGCAAGCCAGTCAAACTTTTGTAATAGCTGACGAGTCATCCTGTCTTGCATTACCAGCTGGGACAAATACCTCATGGGATTTTGCAACTCACACATGCACCATGTCAGGAGATCTGACTCTCGATTCTGGGGCGATTCTAGCTGTTAAATTGGGTGTTACCCTACAGGTT
>DAOL01000040.1:14677-45738 GCA_002501845.1 Nitrososphaera sp. UBA217 | reverse complement strand
GGAATTGTAAGCTCGCTTAACAGAGGCATTCAAACGGAAAATGGAACGCTAGAATTGATCCAGACAGACGCCGCAATAAATCCTGGAAATTCTGGGGGACCACTAGTAAATACAATAGGCGAGGTAGTTGCAATTAATACTGCAAACATGCCTTACGCACAAGGAATAGGATTTGCCATTCCAATTAATACCGCAAAAGCAATCTTAAAGGAACTCGTTGAGAAGGGTCGTGTTAGGAGACCGTGGATTGGAATAACATCCATGAAAATTACTCGCAGCTTGGCAAGATACTATAGATTGCCTGTAAGCAACGGTGCACTTGTAATACAAATTGAGCCCTTTAGCCCTGCTGACAATGCTGGTATGAGAAAGGGAGACATCATAGAAGAAATAGACAAAAACAAGGTTGAGGAACCTGCTGAAATCTCAGAATACATCCATAAAAAACAAGTTGGAAATAGTATTACAGTGACAATCAATAGAAACGGAAAATTAATTCAAATCCCTTTGCAGCTGGAAGAGAATAGCATTAGTTATAACCGCTGAAACAACTAATTTTTTATTACCGCACGAAATCTAACCTTGCCAGCAGCTACTCTGTCATATGCCTGTCCAATATCATCCAAGCTATAGGTTTCAGTAATTACCTTGACTTTACCTTTTGCTACATAGTCTAATGCCTCGTAAAGATATTCACGTGAATTTTGTTGAGAACCCATTATCTTAGCACGAGTCATTAGGATCATTGGTGGTACCTGAATGGGCTTATTCTCAAATCCAATTATCATCATTCTACCATCTGGTCTGAGGCCAGATATTGCCTCGCTTGCCGCCTGACTGGAGTTACTTGTTGCAAGTATCACATCTGCACCTCCGTTATTTTTTAGCTCTTCTGCGTTCTTTACCACCAAATCAGCTCCCATCTTATAACAAAGATCTTCCTTGTCCTTTGAATGAGTAATTGCAATGGTTTCAAAACCACATGCCTTAGAATACTGAAGGCCAAGATGTCCCAGTCCTCCTATTCCGAGGATTGCGATTTTTTCATGAGGCTTAGGATCTGCGTGTCTAAGACCACTGTATACTGTATAGCCAGCACAGAAGACTGGAGCTGCCTGTTCGTATGTTATTTCTTTTGGAAGAAGCATGGTGGAATCAACATATGCTAACATGTATTCAGCATGACTGCCTTGAGTTCCAATTCCAGTTCCTATTTGTTGCTGACAAAATAACTGCTTGCCCCGTTCACACCATTCGCATCTTCCACAGGATGCTTGCAGCCATGGAACACCCACTCTATCTCCGATTCTACGGGTAGTTACACCTTCTCCAATCTCAACAATTTCACCAACAGGTTCATGGCCTATTGTTCTTGGGAATTCAATTGGCATAGGTAATTCACCTTTTGTTATATGGACATCGGTATAACAAAGACCACTAGCATGGATTCTTATCAAAACTTGATTTGTACTTGGTTTTGGAGTAGGGACTTCTTTTATCTCCCATTTTCCATTAATTTTTGGAACAACAGCTGCACGCATTATAAAATATCTCCCAAACTCATTATAGTCAATACGGTTATCAACTATAAAAGGAGAAAGTGATGATTTAGTTATCAAGTGAGGAAATGGTAAGTTGAAAGACAAAAACCAAGAAGAGCAATTCAAAAAGAGCGGTGGTGACTTGTCGAAAATATTGCTGAAATTAAACGATCGAAATCAAAGTAAAAAATTGGAATGGACTAATTTATACATTTGATTAAAGGAATATTGTTTATGTGTGATATTACGTGAGTAGTGGTACAAATTCTGCGTCAGAGAGTCCTCTAAAAAACACTCTATATCGATTTCTATGGGTTACAATGTTTGCGTCAGACATAGGTGCCGCCATGCAAACTGTTGGATCTGGCTGGCTGATAACATCTCTTTCCCCATCTCCTTTCATTGTGGCGCTTTTACAAATGGCTACAAGCTTGTCGATATTTCTACTCGCACTTCCGGCAGGAGCTCTTGCCGATATCGTTGACAGACGCAAGCTCTTCCTTGGCACACAATACTTTTCACTTGCAGTAGCTGCAATCTTAAGTATCCTCACCTTTGGAGGTTTTACAACATCTTCAATTCTTGTTGTGTTTACTTTCTTGCTTGGCTTGGGTAATGCAATGAGCTTACCTGTAAATATCGTAATTCAAACTGATCTTGTACCAAGGAAAAAAGCTCTTGCTGCAATGACTTTGTTTAGTGTGGCAATTTACATTGGACTTGCAGTTGGCCCTCTTCTTGGCGGTTTGGTAGTTGCTGCAGCAGGGCCATGGGCCGTGTTTATGCTAAATGCACTTTCCTTTGTTGGAATAATAGTTTTTCTTCACAGATGGCGCAAACAGCCAGAACGTAAACTTCTCCCACCTGAACAAGTAATTGGAGCTATTCGTACAGGTTTGCGTTACATGCGTCATTCATTGCATGTACGCGCACTCTTTGTTCGTGACTTTTCATTAACAATTTGTGGCAGTGCGTTAGTATCACTTTTGCCTCTCTTGGCTCGTAATGAAGCAGGTTCTAATTCAATTCTTTTTGGAATTCTTGTTGGCGCCTTCGGCATAGGCGGTATGATCGGAGGTTTGATCATAGTTCCTCGGATAAAGATGGTGTCGATAGAAAAGCGAGTAACAATTGCGACAGTTGTGTTTGCGGTGTCAATGGCTGTCTTGTCATTCCAACATGACGCCATTACTCTATTTGTTGGAGTATTTGCAGTTGGAACTTCATTGGTTGTTACAAATTCTAGTTTGAATTTTGTCGCGTACAATTCTGTATCCTCATGGGTAAGAACGAGGGTAGTTTCAGTCCATCAGCTAGTGTATTGGGGTGGTGTAGCCATGGGCAGCATAATGTGGGGAATTGTTGCGGAAACTTGGGGAATTCCAACTGCATTGCTTGCTGCATCTATTGGATTAGCAATAGGTCTTATCACTTCGACGCGTTACAAGCTAGAACCACACAGTGATGTGGACATGAGTCCATCATTGCATTGGACCATGCCGAATATCATGATCGACATTGACGACCATAAAGAGGGTCCTGCACTAGTAGAGATTGAGTTTCATATTGATCCTGCACGTTCACAAGAGTTTGAAAGTGCAATGCATGATGTACGTTCTCTAAGGTTGCGTGATGGAGCGATCAATTGGGGATTGTTCCATGATGTTGAAAATCCAAGTCGTTATGTTGAAACGTTTGTTTCAGAGTCTTGGACTGAACATTTGCGACAACATGAACGCATAACAAAGGCAGATCGCGCCATAGAGCAGCATGCTATCTCATTTCACATAGGGAAAGATTCTCCCCGTATTTCTCACTTAATTGGAGAGAATGTGTCTAAAAGCAAACGAAAGTAGGAATAAAGACCTGCATTCCGTTTTTCAGGTCAAGGAAGGCAAGTTTGTAATCATTCAGGACGGAGCCCGCGAAAGCAAGACTCGCGATGTTGTAGCAAGTGTCCGTCTGGCGCTCTCCAGATCAGATAAAGCGATAACTTAAAAGAACCAATTCCTAACAACAGGAGCGATGAGTGCCAAGAAGGCTTATGACGATATTCTGAGGTTGATGCGCGAACATCACAATTGGTTTGACAGGTCGATTCCACTCATTGCGAGCGAAAACGTCCCAAGCCCCGCAGTAAGGGAAGCCCTGACATGCGACTTTGGCAACCGATACGCGGAGGGGTGGCCCGGTGAGCGCGTTTATGCCGGTTGCATATACATCGACCAGGTGGAATTAATCTGCAATGACCTTGCGCGTAAGGTCTTCCGGTCAGAGTTTGCTGACTGTAGGGCGACTTCGGGCGTTGTCGCGAACCTTGCTATCTACTCTGCATTCTCGAATCCCGGCGACTGGATGATGGCGGCTTCAATCCCGTCAGGGGGTCACATCTCCCACGGCAAGAAGGAGCACTCCGGCACAGCCGGTCTGGTTCATGGATTGAACATCGAGCATTACCCATTTTCCAAGGAAGAGATGACTATAGACGTTGATTTGACGAAGAAAAAGATAGAGGAGATGGAGCGCGATGGCAAGGCGCCCAAGATGGGCATGTTTGGCGGGAGTTTGTTTTTGTTCCCACACCCCGTTGAAGAGTTGGCCGGCTTTATGCACGATCATGGCATGCACGTCAATTACGACGGTGCCCACGTTGCCGGATTGATAGCCGGGGGCGAGTTCCAGGATCCATTGAGGGAAGGGGCCGATACGATGACGATGAGCTCCCACAAGACACTCTGGGGCCCGCAAGGAGGAATCATCGTGTCGCACGAAAAGCATGCAGACGCGATCAAGAAGGCGGTATTCCCTGGAAATACAAGTAGCCATCACTTGCATCACGTGGCTGGTAAGGCTATAGCGCTTGCAGAGTCACTGGAGTTTGGCAAGGCGTATGCAAAGCAGGTGATAAGGAACGCAAAGGCTTTGGCTGAAGCTCTTGCAGGGTACGGCTTTGGAGTGCTGGGAGAAAAGCGCGGCTACACCGCGTCGCACCAGATCGCGGTTGATGTGACCAAGTTCGGTGACGGCGGCACCATCGAAAAGGATCTGGAAAAGGCGGACATCATACTGAACAGACAACTGCTTCCTGGCGACATCAAGGCCGGCAGGCACTACATGCACCCCGGCGGAGTTAGGATAGGGGTGCCAGAGACGACGCGCCTTGGGATGAAGGAGGGCGAGATGAAAGAGATTGCGAGCTTTATCAAGCGCGTGGTTGTGGACAGGCAAGAACCTGCCAAAGTAGCGAAAGATGTCGCTGAGTTCAGGAAGCAGTTCCAGCGCGTCCAGTATGCGTTTGAAAACGCGGTAAAGGCGTACGAATACATCAGCTTGACTGGGCGCAAGTAAGGTATAATGGTTCAAATTGTAGCGGCCCCCTGGAAGAGTGTCGGAACTAGCCATTCCTTCACCTTTTTGTCTGCTTTATTTACACCCTCATGCTTAATTCGGCAACTATCGGAGACGTTTCAGAGGCATGCAACTGCCTTGTTCATTCAGGCCCGAAAGCCGGATGGTACCAGCTCAACAGCCGGCCAGTAGGGCTTGTGATTCAACGGCAAGATTGTGTGAAGTTTATGAAAAACAAATGCGGATGAGCCTTAGGCGGGTGGAAGTGGGTTAGCACGACACATTTCCACCGAGCCTTTCTAGCTCATTTAGTGTATTACGTTCGCAGATTTACTATATACGGTTTTCTGCGCCAATGGTTTTTACCCTAAATGGGGCAAAGCGGACAACCCCCATTGAGTCTATATTGGACATCAAATATGATACCACACTTATTGCAAACCTGAATATCTTCAGTCATAAAAATGGTAACCGTAAATCATCGTGTTCGTAATAATTAGTGTTTAATCCAAAGGATACGTTCTGTTGAATGGGGAATATGTCTGATTCAACTAAGTATTAAGGTGAAAAAACTGCATTATCATTATCATCACTATTTTCACATCCTTAAATACGGCATTTCGTCATGTTATTGTGAAATGGGGAAGATAAAGAAGGGGAGAAAAAGTTCGACAAAGAAAAGCGCACCGTCAAAATCAGGTTACAGAAGAAGGTCGGCCTAGTAATTATTTGGAAAATTATTGATATAAACGTGCATAGAAATTGCAAATCGTGCGGCAAGGAGTTCCAAAACTTTAATCAAGGAGTGGTCTACTCAAGTGTTGCCAAAGGCATTTTAGACTTCTGTTCAGATGTTTGTTGTATGAATTATCTTTAATAATTTATCCACAAAGAAAATAACGATCATGCAGCTCCAGAACCTAACCGTGTAGGAGTACCGAATGCGTCTTTGACACATTGANNTTTTGCACGTCAGATCCGCAGAAGGGGCAGGATGCTGTGTTAATATTCGCCCTGCTGCTGATAGCTGACATACATTACAATCGCATCCGTGGCTATTAAGGCTTCAGAACATTACATTCAGTTAGATGGAATCTCCTCCGATTTAACAAAGGTTCTTATTGCATGCGGGGGTATCTACAATTACTTTCACTCCCTCCACGAGAGGTTTGTCGGCCTCGAGATTCAGACCGTAACTTTTCAACTGTTATTTTCACGCTGAGTCTTGGGGCCAGCTTGAGATTATCTGCAATTGATAAATTCTAACGTTTGCATTTTGAATTGAAGACAGGAAAATATGATAATCAAATAGGAACAACGGTGACTCTGCTGCTGGCAATCAAGTTGATAGCGTTAGTTGTTTCCAACCCATGCGCCAATGGTCATAAAAAAAGGTTATTACAAAGCGACAGCAGTAGATCTTGATAGTTGAATTTTGACAGGATCTTCCGTGAAGTAATGAAACTCGATCCACAGATTAGGCTTATTACCATATGTGATATGAATGGCCAGATATTGCTGTCCCATCATCGCCCAGGTGTGATCAATTTACTCACGCCAGAAGAGAGCAGAAAATCCATTGAAATGGCAGTGAAGGGTTGGAAGACAAGGAGCGAACTCGCACCAAAGATTGGTAAAGGAAAGTATGTTTTGGCCGAGTACGAAAAAGTTAAGCGTATCACGATGCCATTGGGAGATAATCATCTTCTATATGTAACAACCGAAGTGAGTGCTGATCATGCCAGTATAATCAATGGAATAAGCAAGATACCGATGATAATCGGTCCTTAAACAATTGTTTATTGGTAGCTCGGTGCCGGTCGTTCGTAACACAAACTGCAATGTTGCCTCATAGTGTGCGCTAAAATTGTAGTATCAATCTTGTTTCAATTTTGCAGGAAGACAATGCTGTTATCTCAGAGTTAACAGAGCTAACAAATACGTTCAGACTATGACAGCTTATCCTACGGCGTTACGGTGGTGGTTTTCCAGAAAAAAGGCTGGGAAGGACTATGGAGTAGCTACCTTTGCCTGCACCGCTTTGCCGAAATATGCCTTCACGTGTGGTCTGTATAGGTAATAGAGAATTATGCCGCTGATTGCAATGCTCGCTATTGATCCGATATTTCCAGTTATTATTGAAACGACTCCTATTGCAATATTGATAATCGACAAAGCAACGTTTATCGTCCATGCCCATTTCTTTGCTTTGAAGAGACCGTATGCTACAATCAGAGATATGATGCCTATGATTATGAGTACGCTGCCAATGGACAATGAAGCGACTCCAAGATAACTTACTGGAATCATGCTTGGAATTTGTGATTCAAATCGATTGAATTGATCGTTCATGGAGGCAAGGTTTGGGAGAACAGCAGCAACGGCTGCAAGAGTTATTCCTGACCCAAGCATCAGAATTCCGCCAATTATCGTAAGAATTCCAATTATGGTGACGCCCGTAGGCCGGCTTTTTGGTGTAGTTTGCATGCGCGTCTATACAATGTCCTCCCTTTAAAGGGGCGTATTGGTATGCAATGGTATCACTGAACTTGTGCCTCGGATGTGTTAAATCACTTTCTTGCAAATCAATATCAGGTTCTGATCTGGTCGTGGAGGGATAGTAGTACAGTAGTCCATGTTGGGCACCACATGAGATGTTCGGTTAATGGTTAAATAGAAAAGTCACGGCCTATACATGATTCAACATGCTTGGAGAACTTATTACTGAAGAAAGAGGCAAGGTTACAGGACGTCGAGTCCTGGATTCGCAAGCAGGCAAGATCGAGCATTCATTTACTGCAATGGGAAAGGTCAAAGGAGTGGAGGGAATGGACATGGGAACATATGTTTCTTGGATGCTGCCAGATGGCTCGATGGAAGGAAAAGGAGNNGAAGGCGACATGGAAGGCAATGTCTCGACAAAGACTTGGGAATGGAAGTGAAGATTCCCCATTATTTTTTTCACTTAGCTTGAGTTACTCTGATTTGAAAGTGCCTCAAATATTTTTTCGTACACAACCTCCTCCGACCTCGACTATTCTCTCATCGGTTACTATGTACTACTCACTTCCACTAACGGACAATTCACTGCAGATCCTGCGATTTGAGTTGTCAGGATACCACGACAATGCGATGCTAACTTCCTGTGCGGTTCCCCATCATTTGGCCCTCTCCTTTCATTGAACCCATCTCCATCATCATTGCCATTGAGCGCGCGGATAGGACGCCATACATTAGGTTCGAACCAAAGTGACTGTCAACTTTGTCCGGTCCTATCCAAAGTCCAACCACTGATCCGTTGAAAATCTTTATTGTCAGAGGTACGTCTGATACAGGGCCATCTTTCATGGTGACGGTTGCGGTACCTTTCACAACATGGATAGTGTTGTTCTGTTCTGTAGTAAATTCAGTTGGCTGGAAACCATATATCATATGCATATGCCTCGCAGTTCCATCAGGTTGTACCATGGTAAATCTCGCTATTAGCCAAACAGACTGTGGTTGATTAGTGCTTTGATTGAATGACGCTCGCATGACCCAAATTCCAGATTGTATCCATGCCGGTGCGCCGTTAGCGTCAAGCTGAACATTGGCGATATTTCCTACCGCAGCACGATGCGTCATCGACATTTCATCCGTCGTCATCATTTTCGTCGAATTGTTAGACATGCTATTGCCGCTGTTGCCCTTCTCGTAATCCGTGACACCGTATGCTGTTCCCGTGTTTTGGTTGGTCCCCGTGATTCCGACAAACACCAAGATTGACAACAAGCTCAGCGAGATGCCTGCCGCATAAACACCCTTCAGATACTTCCTAACCATGGATGCGACTCACCAGTCCAATATTAAAAGGCTTTTTCCAGATCTTTTCCAGATCTGACTTCCTTGGGCGGATTTTGAAGGCGTTATTGTTGAAACGCCGAACGCCTAACATGAATCGTGGCTTTACAATTGTAACGCCAAAGATTAAAGTAAGACTGATGTTCGCATTCAACATGCCTCAGACTTTTAGAGATCATGGAACAGCAACGATCTTCTTTATGGTAATCTTTTCCTTCCTGATATGTCACCGCAATACGTTTTACGCCATACGGCCCTAGATGAACCTTTTGTCGTTCCATTGCGCGTATACAGGCTGCAAACTTTCATTCATTGGCAATACTTCAATGCTCCTAGGAGCCAATTCATGCAGCCTGCGCGGCCAGANNCGCGGCCAGATTCATGCAGCCTGCATGATCAACAAGAAATTCCTTTCCAAAACTAGGGTCGACAAGAATGGCCGGTAGTAGTAGTAGAAGAAAAACACGAACAAAACGAATTCGCCACGCTTATTTTTTTCATAGGTAAAGAGAGAGGCCTTGAACCTTATAGGCAAGTCCTGTAAAAGAGGGGGGTGGCACTTTGTTGCACAGTGTAACAAAGTGCTTGCAGACGAGATGTGAAAGAAATGAAAAGAATAGAATACGTATGTACCAATTGCGGTCGACCGTTCGGCAGAAAGTTCGTTGCTAAACGTCATTTACGGGATGTTCACAAAGGTCATGGTGAGCTCACTAGCGTAATGGATTACATACTCGGTGTAATTTACGGTAAGTTCCAATGGCCAAGATTGCCGCAAAACGGCAGACCACAGATTGACCATATTGAGGATTTTCGGGATACAATCAAGAAAATGGCACAATTTTCAAGAGATTTGCGAGAAGTTAGTCCATTAATTGGAGCTGGTAAAGAACTTGCATCTCAGCCAAACGGCAGCGCGCATTTCGTTAGTGGTCCTAAGAGAAAGATATTCGGATATCAGGTCTATGTATGTGATAAATGTCTTGCATTCAAATTCAGGATACTGTATTTTGCTGTTCAATCTGACGGCCTCCTAGTACAAAGTGCTCCACTCCCTTGTCTAAACGCATTACCCTCTATCTCAGAAATAGCTTCTGACAAGATCGCTTTTTTGGAAAAAGCGAAAAACGATCTTCCATTATTTTTAGAGCGCGTTATTCGGGACGGGTTTTCCAAACCAATTCTGGTAGCACAACNNACCGATCGAGCTGATGGTACAAGCTGGGTCGCCAGGGCCATGAATAACGGATGGACCGAATTGAACAAGAAAGAGTTAGAAGAGGTGACCGGTCTGCTTCACAAGGCTACTTTCGGTTTTGTCAGAATTTTCTATAACAGCAATCTGAAAGTTAGGGGAGCAATGGAAGAGTACTTTGTGTATATCGCAGAAGGCGAGGGTATGATCGATCTACCTGGATAGAACTGAAAGCATTTCCATCTTTGTTCGACAGTTAATTCAGTATAAGCTCGTCCTATTTCCAGAGAACTGTCGCGTACATCGCTGCTTTCTTGATGAGGATTCCCTTTGCTTGAGGCCATGCAACCGAACATCGCTTAATGTGCTAGAGTATTCATCCAACACTTCCCTAATTTCCTGGAGAGTGACAACTACTTTCTCGCATCTTTGTGTTAGTTGTGGAAGCATAAACCGACCCTCTTCTCGGATGCTGACGATATCTGGGCTGTCGAATCCACCATTTTCAACCAGTAGCTGCCGACATTCCAGAGTCAGCCGTTCTCTCTCGTATTGTTCCAGCAGTGAAGCTAGTCCTTCATAGAAGCGACTGAGCGGAGTTACTAAATCTTCAAGGTCCAGCAATCGCTCTCTTTCAGCAACGTAAAACTCTTCGGCGAGATTGAGCTGCTTGGCCAAATCAGGCCTGGTCGCCTTGAGCTGTCTTGCAACCTCTATTTGGGCGTCGACCTGAGTGACTTGGCGCAATGCTTCCTTGATTGCTGCCAAACAAGTGTTTACTTCCGCCGGCGACCTCAGGCTTGATTCCGCGTTCATTTGTTTGATAGTCTCTGGGCAATACATATCGTCAACCTATGCGCGCCATGAGCAGTTAAGCAATACTGTGTGTGGATATTCATATGTGGAATAACGGGAATTGCCGATTACTCTTCAGAATAGACTTGAGTACAAATGAATGACGTCCTTCCTGTCGACCCTGCAATATCGCACGTACAAAGTTCATTGTACTAACTCACACCATTTCTTCATGATGATAAATGTTTTTCCAAATAATAACGTGCGGCATTGAGCCTCTTCCTTAACCTAATTCTGAGACTCCGCCGCTCAGCTGCTTCATCCTCTGCCTTTATGCTCTTGGCTATCGCCGTTAATGCCGCTCTTGTTTCTGTTGTCATGTCTTCCGCTTTTAGCTGCAGTAGTTTGAGCTGAAATGGATCCTCTTCTTGGTCTACAGCAGTAATCAGCCTTTGAATTCCTTCTGCATCTTTTCCGAAATTGCCTTCAACGAAGGCTATGGCTTTATCAAAGAATTCGTTTCTCAGTTCTTTTGGTAGACGGAATAACTCCCAACTGCCTGCAAAGCCCCAAAATTTGAAGGTCTCGGAAAAGTAAGCCGCCGCCCCTGACACGTGCCCTGCGAATCCAAATCCTACTGCTTTGCCGCCCGGCAAGGTAAGAATTGTGTTACCAGGTTTGTGTCCCACGTACTCTGCATCCCGATATTCTTTTAGTGCGCAGCACCTATCCAACAGGCTTTTCAAGGTCCACCTTGCTCTTGAACGCAATGATGACAGCTTTTCATCATATTCGATCCTAGCGACCTCTTCTTCTTCTCCTTTGACCCTGGCAATAATCCGCCTTATTTCCTGCATCTCATCTTGCGACAGGATTGGCACGTTTGGCACATTATCCTCAGTATTCCCCATCCTCTCGTCACCACCCTTCTTGTTCAGATGAGCCTCGGCCGCACTTTTGTTTAAGCTTCTGATGGCTTCTATTCCGCATGTGTCAAAAAATGTCGCAAAGCGCAGTTAAATGCCATGGTGAGTTGATATTCTGAATGGGAATATAGTATATGTAGAATATACGCATAGGAATAACCTTAATAATGGTGTTCCATTAACTGGATCACTATGCTAGATGCTGACTACCCGGAACTGCCAGATCTCGCAGAAATTCGGGTAATTAGGAAGCAACTGGGCTGGACCCAGCGAGAGCTTGCGAAGGCCACGCGCCTATCCCAATCATTCGTAAACAAGATAGAGCGCAATGAGGCGGACCCCGGATACAGGACGGCAAAGGGGATATTTCAAGTCCTACAAGAGGCCATCACCAAGAAGAAAAGACACGGATTGAGCAAGACTGCCCAAGATATCATGACCATGAATGCCGAATACGTCAACAGCAACCAAAGCGTTGAAGAAGCCAGAAAGTTAATAATAAAAAATGACTTTTCACAGCTGCCGGTGATAGATAACGGCATCGTCAAGGGGAGCATAACAGACAGGCTGCTCGTTAGACTGGGCGAATCCGGCAGAGTGTCAAGGATCAGGGAAATAATGGAAAAGAGGTTTCCAGTTGTAGACCCTGACACAAAGTTAGAAACATTACGACATTTACTGGATGAGTATCATGCAGTGCTAGTCGACAAGGGTAACAAAGACTATGGCATCGTGACAAAGCATGATCTGCTGAAAGCAATGAAATAGCCCTGTCAATCAGCTGATTTTGACTGATTCCGATCTTGCGACGCAGAGAGGGCGAAGAAATGTAAGGCATACCAAGAATAATACTGCGTGTATCGGTCTTTTTTCTACAAATAGCTAATAACCAATAGACCCACATAGGTCTTTGTCGGTCTAGCCTTCGAGCGGTGCGTTTGTGAGGCCAAGTAAACGTACAGATCTGGTTAGACATTTAGGAAAGTTCCAATGCTAGTACGAGCGGCCTTTCATCTATTAGAAGTGCCAATTAACGCGGCAGGCTCTCATTCAGCATCAATGCCAACAGCGCTGCCCTCAGTTCCTTCCCATAAGAGGCTTGTTTGAAGTATATCGCATTTTTAGTATGATCAATAGATTGTGAAATCTCGTCCAGCCGCGGCAGGGGATGCATCACGGCGACGTCCTTCTTTGCCTTCGCAAGCGTCTTCTCGTCAATCGTGTAGCTGCCCTTGACTTTTTCGTACTCTTGCACATCGGGGAATCGCTCGCGCTGTATCCTGGTGACATAAATCACATCAGCTTCAGTAAGCACCTCGTCAAGGTTACTGTGCTCCTTTATCTTCATCCTTCCCTGGAGCTCGTAGATCGACTCCTTCCTAACCTGCAGCGTTGTAGGAGACACAAGGTGGATGTCAACGTCGTAGTTGGCAAGCCCGTACAGCAATGAATAGACTGTTCTTCCATATTTCAAATCGCCCACGATTGCAACTGATAGCCCACCGATCGTGCCCTTCTCCCTTAATATCGTGTACATGTCCAAGAGCGCCTGTGTTGGGTGCTCTTCGCTGCCGCTCCCGGCATTAATGATCGGGTTCTGCGACAGTTCGGCTGCAAACCTACTGGAGCCATCCATCGGATGCCTGAGCAGGATTACGTCTGAATAGAGATCAATGATTCTTATCGTATCGGCGAGGCTCTCGCCCTTTTCTACCGATGATGATTTCAAGTCGGCAATGCCAATAGAGCTGCCGCCGAGCGACGCCATCGCGGCTTCAAAGCTCATCCTCGTCCTCGTCGATGGCTCGTAAAAGACATAGCCAAGAGCTCTCCCCTTTCCAAGCTCGCTCCTCTCGCTGTGCTTGAGACTGCTTATTGTGTCGGTGGCTTCAAACACGTACTCCAGATCATCCTTTACAAAATCCTTTATCGAAACAATGTCTTTGTCAAAGAACGGGTTTGTGCCCATCATTACCTTAGCGAAAAGAGGTTGTTATAAACACTTCTTGCTACCTAGTACACCGTAATTTCTTTTCTTCTACCATCAAGGCAAATCCTGTAATTGTCCAGCAAGTCCCTACCCAAAAGCGCGGTGGCCGGCGTCCGATCTGGCAGGTCCAGACATCCTATGTGCATGTTGTCATAAAGCTTGCCAAACAGCTCTATCGACACTTCATAGTAAGGTATGTGGATTATTCCCGCCCCGGTCACCGTCTCGTCGCTGCCAGCAAATGACAGGTTCATCTCGTTTGCAATGTACGTAGGTATTATGGTCTTTGAAGAGGCAAAATCAAGGTGAGCGTCAACAACAATTTTCTTGTTGCTGCCTGCGTCAATGATCCCCATGCTGACCAGAGGCAGATTATTCTTATATTGAATGGTGATTGCTTCTGTCATGCCCTCCACCGACTATACAGGCGCATACCTAGAATAAGTATATGTTCATGAACTGCGCCAAAAATAAATTGAAACATTAAAGTACTTGCAGCAACCTGTACGAGGTATGGCACGAAAATTTGATGACTGGTGGAAGACAGTTCCAGCCGACTTGAAGGCAAAGGCTCGCAAGGGCGACGAATCAAACAAGCCGTTGCTCAACCAGATCAACTACGTTCTCTTGCATCTTCACTTGGCAGGCAAACACGACCTGAAACCAACTCATGCAGAACTAAAGGATTGGCTTCACAGCGGCCAAGTTGACGTACTACGAATGAACAAGTAATGCAAGCATGTTCACGCAAGCTTTAGGAACCTATAGGTACTGTAGCCTGTCGTGAACTGTACTTTTTACCTAATGCTGCTGGCGGTAGCGTGAATCCTGCAATCGCGGCTAGTTAACTACTGCGAGCTCTACAATCAGTCCCTCATCCCAACCATATTTTGCCTTCATCAACTTCCTGACTTCAGCAGCTACAGGTTCCTCGCTTTCAATTACTTGTCCAGTGCCTGCAAAACTCTTGTTGCTTACTTTAATTGAAACGTTGGAATTGTGAATGATATTCTGAACCCAATGCGCGCGCTTGTTGCCTTCTGACATTACGTAATACCTTTCTTTGTATTTTACAAACCAGATCTCTATGGTGTGCTGCCTTCCGGTCTTCCACCCCGTGGTGCTGATGTAAAGGAATTGATCCCCTGACAATTACGATGACCAGCGCGCTGATATCTATTAAGTGCACTGCACTTGTCCAGACGGCATTGCGGCCTGATGAAAAAATTGAAGACCGTTTTTCACGCATGGCCCGATAGACACTACCCTTGGGACTAATCCTCTTCCACTTCCAATATATCCTAGTATGCAGAAGTACAGGCACGACAATGTCAAGACGCTGTAGTCATATCATTTCCTCGGGGCCGCTAATTATGGCGGCAACGCTGGCCGCGTCCATCTTCCTTCAGCCTAGCAACATCCTGTCCGCCGGAGATGCCTACGCCGCCGATGCCACAGCCGAGATAGGTCAGCCCTTCAGCCTTAGAGTCAACCAGACCGCGTATATTGGGTCTGCAGACGTTGCTGTAAGGTTTATCAGTGTGACTGAAGACTCGCGGTGTCCATCGGACGTTGTCTGCATATGGGAGGGACAGGTTTCTATCCTGGTTGATCTGGTGCAGGTCTCAAGCGGTAGCAGCATCGGCCAATTCACCCTGAGCCTTGGAGGAGGTCAGGCGTCAGCAGAGTCATTTGGCAATTATTCGATAAGGGTTATGGATGTCCAGCCGTACCCGATGAGCACAAAAAAGATATCGCCGTTCGATTATGTCGTCACGCTGGTGCTTGATTCCTCCGGCGGAGGCCAAGTTCTGTCGCACGGCGTTCTTGTAAAGGCAGAAACGTCCAGTGCGCCTGTCGCTGCCATCATCTCTGGTTGGAACGTGGAAAAAGGAAAAGGAGCCGTGGTTCTATTCATGCAGGGCGATAATGGTGGTCCAAAAAGAGTGATCATTAGGTTCGTCCCCTCCTACGCCAGCAGCTGTTCCCACGGACCGGGTCCGGTCAAATGCATCGACGGCCAGATAAGGTTGACCAACAGCAATGACCCCTTGATGGGAGAAGGCGGTAAGCTTCACCTAGAAGTAGACACTTCGAAAACGCGATTGTTCTTGACATTCGCAAACGCGGAAGAAACGGGCAAGGAATACATGTTGAACATAATAAAATTAAAGACATGGCTCAAGCCTATTGCTATTGACAACAACACTTCCAAGATATCTCTCAAAGAAGGGCAGCGTGACGGCCCACTACTAGTGCAAAAGATTTACCCCGACCGTGTAGAAGGACTGAACTTTCCGGAATATCCAATAGCCACGGATCAGGGCTTCCCGATAACGTTGCGCATTGGGGAAAAGGCAAGCAATGGCTGCACCGTCATGCTCACCCTTGTAAAGATTGAAGACAACACAGCCGTATTCTCAAAGACCGTTGACGAAGACAGACCGTGCCCGATCTGCTGGCTGCAAGCAGCTTTGTTGTCCGGTTCGAAATAAATGACAAACAGTCTACTTTCTTAGCGCGCTGGAAAAGATGTACAGCACGGCTATTATCTCGAACCTACCGAGGATCATGTTGGCCGTTAGCAGTAGCTTTGAGAATGAATCAAGCGACAGTGAAGTTATGCCTGTGCTCAAGCCGGTGGTGGACAGCGCTGAGACTGACTCGAACATGCTGTCTTCAAAACTCCTATTGGCAGTGTAGCTTAGGACTAACCCGGTGAGTACTGAAAGAAAGACAAACAGTCCAATTACAATGAGGATCTCCCTAACCAACTTTATCCCCAAGACTTCCCTGATCACCTTCAAGAGCTCGCCATGCTTTTGCAGTATTTCTCTAAAGTCCCGGGTGCGATACTCTTCTCGGATCCGCTCAAGTATGCCGTTGTCTTCACTCCTGTGCGGGTTAGCTGTCGAAGAAATGGAACTGTAGGCTTCGTGTATAGCAGTGAATTGGTGCATTTCACTTCTCTTCATCCCTATCCTCTTCGCAAATTCCTGGTACAATATGACAAACCTACCGACCTTTATTCCGCCTGCCGTGGAAAACGCAGTTCCTCCCACCATCATTAGGATTATCATGAATACCTTGGCTGCTGCAGGTATCGATTGCATGTTGATATACTGGAATCCGGTATTCGTTGAAGCGCTTACCGTGTGGAACGCTGCCGCTCCTATGTCAAGCCCTGTAGTGCCGGCCGCCAGCAGGTAAAACACAGGGACTGAGGCGACAAGCAGGACGAGGTACACAGTTACTTCGGTCCCCAGTGTCTTTTTAGTAAACAGCCCCTTCCTGCTAAAAATGTAATAGTGGAAGGCGAACGGTAGCGCGGAGAGTATCATGCCGGCGCTTGTAACCACGAGAAATCCAATGTTGCCCGGCGAAATGAAATCTGATGTCGGCGAAAAGCCGCCGCCTGTAATCGTTGCAAACACCGCAGAAACTGCATAGATGTTTGCAATCTGGCCGGTGAGTATTAGAAGTAGTGTTAGCACGAGGCTGTACACGGAGAATATGCCCACCAGGGTCACGATGAATTCCTTTAACCTGAGCATTCCACCCCCAAGCACGCTCTTCCACGCGCTCAGCTTTTCCTCCGGGAAGAAGAGCATCATTACAAGATACACAAAGGAGAGCCCTCCAACCCACTGCGTGTAGGACCGGTAAAAGTTGAAGCTCTGAGGCAAATTCTCCGGATGGGTTATCATTGACAGGCCCGTGGTAGTAAACCCTGACGCGCTTTCAAAGAGGCTGTTTACAAAAAGTGAGTTGGCGTCTATCCCCCTTGCAAACGGGTTAAGATAGACGTACGGCAGGGATCCAAACAGCGACATCACTACAAAACTGGCGACTATAAAGATCGAGGCCTGCTTCAGGTTCATCTGACCCTTCTCGCCATACGCCATCAGGAAAAACCCGGTGAATGAAAGTCCCACCACTTCAAGATAGACGCCGGTGATACTGCTGGCTTGACCAAGCGCTGTGCCAACCAGAGCCGGCACGACAAGGAGCACGGCCGAGAACTGTAGCAGCACCCCCAAGTTCCCGAGCACCGGCTTGTACCGCATCTTTAAAGTACTCTTGGCGCGATCTAGTGTCCTTTCCAGGACGGACTTGCTGACTGCGTCTGCAAGAGAACGTTGTGTGACGATCCCTATTATGCCGGTGCTGTTCGTCACAGGGACCCGCTTTATCCTGTTGAGCCGCATCAGCTGCAACGCCTGCTTGACGGTCCCGTTGAAGGAAATCGTCACAAGCGGAAATGTCATGATCGACTTTAGAGAAGTGCGGCTTGAATCCTCGCCCTTGAGCACCACTTTTTCTACGATATCACCGGTGGTGACCATTCCAATTGCCAGCCCCTGCCTTGTCACGATGATCGATTCCAGTTCTTGCGACTGCATCTCCTTGACAGCGGAAGCTACGCTTGCATTTTCTTCTAGGGTGACGAACTGTCTTTGCATGTATGAAGTTGCTGGTCTTTCCAGCACATCTTGACGCTGCATAACCCGCCTGGTGCAGACTAGCAGTCTAAGCCATTTCTAATAACCTTTCTGCTGGTAATGATAATGACATAACAATGCGTAGACGATCACGGCACGAAGGTGTGCAATAAGTTCATATCAGATATTTCATAACGCTATTCAATTCATGGCAATATACCGCTACACATTCTACAAGAGCCCCAACATTGGCGTATTTGTCAAGGCAAATGACAGCACCATACTCATCCCCCACGGGTTCGCCGAGACAAAGTCGCAAAAGCTTGCCGAGTACCTTGAGGTGAGGGAAACGCGCGCCTCGATTGCGGGCACTCGGCTCCTCGGCCCAATGTCGGTCATGAACAACAACGGCATACTGCTCCCGTCGATAGCGTCTGACGACGAGGTGGAGTCGATAAGGCAGGCAACCCAACTCAAGATCGAGCGGGCAACAAGCAAGTTCACCGCCATTGGCAACCTGGTCGCTGCCAACGACAACGGTGCGGTGGCGTCGCCCCTGCTCAAGGGTGAGCTTGACCATCAAATTCAAGAAGTGCTAGGCGTACCTGCACATACGATGCCAATCGGTGGCTTTGTGCAGACGGGGTCCATGATCACTGCGACAAACGTCGGCGCTGGAGTGACCCCAAGGGCGACCGAGGAGGAAGTCAGGATAGTCTCGGAAGTGCTGCAGGTGCCGGCAGAGCCGGTGACCGTGAACGGTGGCATGCCCTTCCCGACATCCGGAATCGTGGCAAATAGCAAGTCCGTGGTGGTGGGCACTCTTACCAGTGGCCCTGAGCTTATCATGATGAGCAGAGTCTTCCAAGCATGATTATTGAGATATTGTGCGTCGGCAATGAGCTTCTCTCCGGCATCACCCTTAATTCAAACGCTCACTGGCTTGCGGGCCAGGTTGCAAGTGCAGGCGGAATTGTAAAACGTGTGACGGTGGTCCGCGATGACCTTGGCGAAATATCGGATGCAGTGAAGGAAATACTTGCAAGAAATCCGGACATTCTGGTCACTACGGGAGGCCTTGGCGCAACCTACGATGACCTGACGCTTGAAGGCGTGGCCATGGCACTTGGCAAAAAAATAGTGCTTGATGAGCGCGCAGTGCAGATGCTAACGAAAAGCTATGCGGTTCGCAAACTCGATTATGAGCTGACAGAGGCGCGACTAAAGATGGCGAAAATCCCGGAGGGTTCGACGCCCATACAGAACCTGTTGGGAAGCGCACCGGCGGTCTTCTTGCAGGCTGGGGGGACGAAAATCTTTTGCCTGCAGGGTGTTCCGACAGAGATGAAGGCCATTTTTGAAAAGCACGTCATGCCGCTGGTAAAGAAGGGCGTTGGCAGGTTTGTCGCGCAAGAGGTCAACTACAATGTGATGGGTGTGACTGAAGCCATGATTGCGCCTGCGCTGGCCAGGATAGTCGAGTCATATCCCAGAGAAGATATCTACCTCAAAACCCACCCGCGGGGCTACAGGAAAAAGACCCCGCAGACAAGGATTCAGCTGATATCGCGCGGTAAAGACAAAAAGGAGGTAAAGAAGCGACTTGACGCGATAGCAAAGACTATTGAAAACGAAATTGCAAGGCTGGGGGGCAGGGTATGTTGATTTTTCTGCTCATCGGAATTGCGGCGGCGTTGCTAGCGCGCTCTACCTTGCCTGCAATTATCATCCAGTGCTGCTCAATGGCGCCATACATGCAGGGATTTTTGCTTCAGGGCTTGTAGCAATGTATTTTGCAAAGAAATTGACAGCACGAAGTGCCAGCTGGTACCTGGCCGGCGCGCTCCCCGTGCATCTGGCAATACATTTCACGATAATAGGAGACCTTCCTCAGTTGATCGGCGTGAGCCACGCCTTGCTGAATTTCTTGTCCTTGCCGTGAACCGCGGCTTCAAAGAATGATTTCAGCTGCTTTGTAACCTTGCCTGCCTTTCCGTCGCCTATTGTGCGATTGTCTATTTCGCCCACCGGCTTGACCTCCGCCGCGGTTCCGGTAAGGAACACTTCGCCGGCGATGTACAATTCGTCACGGGAAATGTCGCGTATTTCGCAGCTGATGCCGTTTTCTTTTGCAATCGCCAATATGCTGTCTCTTGTAACGCCTGCGAGCGCGCCCGAAGTTGTTGGCGGTGTCGCAAGCACTCCGCCCTTGACTATGAATATATTTTCGGCGCTTGCCTCGACCACCATGCCTGCAGCGTTCAACATCACTGCCTCATCAAATCCCGCTTTGATCGCCTCCACCCTTGCGAGCGCGGAATTCGCGTAGTTGGCGGTCGCCTTTGCGCCCATCGGCAATGACTTGGGATCGATCCTGGTCCATGACGACACAATGAGGCGCGCCCCCTTGTCTGCCCCATCGCCCCCTTTTAGGTACTCGTCCCACTTCCATACGGCAATAGCAACAGACACTTTGTTTGGCAACGGATTGACGCCCATCTTACCGTAGCCATAGTACGCGATCGGTCTGATGTAGCACTCCTCCATCCCGTTTGCGTTGACAGTGTCGATCGCGGCTTTTTCTAGCTGCTGCCTGGTGTATCCTAGATCCATGAAGTAAATCCGGCCGCTGTCGAGCAGCCGCTGCATGTGATCTCCTAATCGAAATATCACGCTGCCGTTGACCGTCTTGTAGCACCGGATGCCTTCAAAGACGCCTGTCGCGTAGTGAAGTGCGTGCGTAAGAACATGGATTTTGGCGTTGTCGTAATCGACAAGCGAGCCGTTGAGCCAGACCTTTCCCTCTGTCATTTTATTCCCTGGATCTTTGTCCGCGTAGAGTGTATCGCCTTTACCGCGTCTGCGACGCTGGAGCCCTTGTCCTCCACCACAATCAAGATCCTTGATGTCTCTTCCTGCGCGTCGAGGTTCAATATGTTAATGTCATGATCGCTTACCGTGCTGCTGGCAGTCGACGCTATTTTTGGAACCCTCCACATTTCGTCGCCAATGAGAGTGACAACGCCCCGGCCGTATACAATACCGGCCTTGGGATAATAGGCGCGGAAGTGCCTCTCATGGCGCTTGACATAGTCGGCGTCGAGAAATAGCAGGCGCGTCATCTCGGTGTCGTCCAACGTGTAGGGCGACAGCTTCACGAAATCGTGGTATTGGCGATCAAGATGGAGCGACGCTACCAAGTGCGATGCGGCTTCGCTCTCTATCCTTACCATCGCGCAGTTCTTTTTGCCGGTGACTATCTTGATCGGGTTGCCGCTGTCCGCTGGAGGTTTTCTCTGGATCATTGTCACGCTGCCTGGTTGGGCCATGTCCGTTATGACGATTGGGATGTCAAGGTTGTTGTCGTCAATTTCTTTGATCGCGATAGGGTCAAGGATCTTCATTCCAAACATGCCTGCAAGCTTTGCCTCATTGTACGACAAATATTGTATGAACTCTAGGTCGTCTTTCACTATCCTCGGGTCTGCGCTCAAAACAGCGCTGTCCTTTTCAAAGTCTATCTTGACATCGTAATTGTCGCTAAGCAGTATCGCGACATCTGCGGCTGTTCGGTCTGAGCCGCCGCGCTCGTACGTTGTTTCAAGCCCGTCAACGGTCCTGCCGATAAAGCCTCCCATCGACACCACGTCGCTGTGCTCCACTAGGTCTATCAGATGGTCGGCGTGAGCTTTTGACTCCTGCGCCACAAAGTTGGCTGCTTCAAAGTTGTCGTCAGTGATTATCGGCCACTTTTCAATCGGTACGTGCGATGATTTCAGGCCTGCGCTCTGCATGACATAGTCCATCAAATATGACATCGTGACTTCGCCGCTATACGCAAGCGTCCTCGATCTTATTACGTCAACAAAGCGTCTGTTTTCCGCGGCCTGCTTGAGCGAAATTATCACTTGGCGATAGAACTTGTCAAGGCTGTCAATGAACTCCTGGCAACCTTCTTTTACGTACTTGCTGGCTATTCTTTCGTAAACCTCCCTCAATACTTCTATCTCAACTGGGTTTGAAGCAGCGTAACTTCTGCCCACGTCGATGGCGACGTCCGTCATAGAGCTGACTTTGCCATTATATTCGATGAGCGGCGCAGAGAAGACCGTGACTACCTTCGACTCCTCCTGCAGCTGCTTTATCCGGTAGATAATCTTGGGGATCATGCTTCCCTCTACCCCGAGGGCGCCGCCGCCAAACTTGGCGACCGTGATAGAAGTCATCGGTATCTGAAGGCTAGTTGCATGGAATTCCCTATATTAAAGATGGGGCAATCGTAGAAAGACATCTCATAGACGGGTGAGCTTGATACCATGTGGAAATTGAGTGATGACGACGTTTGCATCCAGTGCAGTGATGATGGTGCAAGTTGGCTTCAAAATTTATCGGTGCCAGCAGTCCGAGCACGAAGAAAAGCCGAAGGATTTGACATAACATTTCTTTTGAGCCTTCGCTGACTTTAATTGTCCAGCTTGTTTACGCACGCTTTGCAGTAATACTCTATCTTGCTTATCCTGTCCATGTCCCACACTACCCTGTAGTGAGCCACCTTGTCGCAAACCCTGCACCGGGCTATGCGGGGCTTGTTGTTGTAATATGACGACGTGGGAATCGCGATGGTCGTCGCGAAGTATTCGACTTTTCTGCTCTTATTGCTTCTCTTCACGATGGATCCAGTCTCATGCTGATGGTTGTCAATTGCAAGTGGATAAATATTTGTGTATAGTATCTATAGATAAGGGCATGGTCGAGGACACCGCAGAAGAGAAGTTTTTCCGTGAAAGTTATGCTCAAGAGCTTCAGAGAAAGGAGCACGAGCGTGAACTGGAGGAAGAAAGGAAGAAGGTAAAGCAGCAAGCAATGAAGACGCCAGGTAGGAGGGGAGAGCAGATAAAGCACGAAGAGATTGACAGGGAGATCATACGGCGCTATCGGCTGAGAACGAAATAACATTGAGATTGCTTATCCAGCATTTATATGACTGATGGTCCAAGGTTGCTTAACTAATGTCATACGGCGAAAGACGTTTTGGAGGAGGCGGCCGCTTCGGTGGTAACTTCGGTCCAAAGCCTGTAGAAACAGGAAAAGAATACGATGTGCAGATTACTGAAACGAGCAGACAAGGCGACGGCATTGCCAGGGTACAGGGATTTGTAATCTTTGTAAAGAACGGCAAAGTTGGCCAAACCAGCAAAATCAGAGTCACCAACGTTGGTGCTAGATTTGCTACAGCAGAACTAGTGCAGTAATACAAATCCGGACAACGTGGCAACTGCCATATGGAAAGTACCACAGACGTTTTTTCTTATTTTGATGGCTTAATACAAGATCGTAGCTATACAATACATACACTTTTAACCCGCATGCACGCAACATGTTTGGTTTTTAGTTTAGGCAAAAGAAAAGTCCTCAATGAATCAGCGCTAAAAGAAATGGTGATGCCTGGCGATGGCCAGCTTTTTGGTAGGGTCATAAAACTGGTCGGCGGCGATAACATCATAGTAAGGTGCACCGACGGCAAGGTAAGAACCTGCAGAATTCGAGGCAAGATAAAGCGCAGGATGTGGATCAGAGACAACGATCTGGTGCTGATAGCGCCGTGGGACTTTCAGTCCGACAAGGCCGATATTATTTGGCGCTACATCTCTGCACATGCAGAGAAGATCAAACAGGACGGCCACCTGGCAGGGCTTGAAGGATAAGATCTTAAAATCTATCTGTAGCGAGGACGCATGTTTCCCATATTTTGTGGAGGAGAGATTCTCTTTGGCGGCGCGTCATTCTCATGTCCAGGGTGGGACCGTATGTGGCTCCAGTATTCTGAATTTGTCACTGCTGCTTTGCAGACAGGGCAATTGGCATAGCCGCATTTATGGTGACCTGCAAAATTAGGATGTATCGTCAGGTTGCACGTAGCACATTTTTCCAAGGTCTATCATCCCTATAGGTAAAGCGCCTCCAATTAGTACTTTTGCCAAGTAGGAGTATCAGTGGGACTTGATTTCAGAGTATATCTTGTCCCTGTAGTCGAAGAATCTGATCTCCGCCTTCTCGTTGTCGCTTCCATAGGTATGCATTTTCCTGGCCAGACGCCATGGGTTGTCGTCATGGTAACCATATGAAGACGAGTAGTACGCCCCCCGCATGCTCGCGTGCATAGCGCGAAGATCCTTTACAGCGCTCAGAAACTTGCGCAATGACTTGCTGTCTGCTGCTTGCTGTGTTTTGTCATTGTTCTGCATGCCTATTGCCACCAGCTTTTCAGTGCTTCGCCCGTAGATGCCGACGTCAAACGAATATTCCAGCCCGGACTCGCCGGCAATTTTTTCGTCCATTACAAATTTGTGCAATAAGGGACTATACATCGATGAGAGGAATACTGCAAACCTGAAATTTGAAAATGAGTCGTGGCAGTCGAGAAATATCTGCTCAAGCAGCATGACCGCCTTGTCGTTTAGCCTTGTGAGCAGGATTGACAGTTTGGGTTTCTTTGGAAGGTCTCTCCCACTGACGCTAGCATCGAGCCTGCACTCGCAGCGGTCTGCCACCATCTGCAAAATTTGGACCGGGATGTTGTAGTTGGCAAGCCGCGTTTCTATCTCAAGGCGCTGCTTTGTGGTCAATTTTTGCTCAATCGACGTCAAAATAAACAGCATTGTTATGCTGAAGAGCCTATTAAACGCAGCTTGCCTATACTGCAAGCAGGTCTTAGGCAGACATTTTTTGGCGCGACATCTTGACCATCACGTTCATTAGTTTATGGATCCCGTAGCCTGTCTTTGACGATATTGCAAGCGGATCTCCCAGCTGCAAATGTTGCACAATTTCATACATCTTTTGAGCATTTGCCGCATCGTGTTTTGTCAGAACAATAATAACTTTGCCGCTGACTACGTGTAGTTCCCTAAGTACGTCCCAGCAGCTTGAATATTTTACTTCTATATTTTCTAGCTCCTCAGAAGAGTCAAGCAGGAGCAAGATCAGGTCTGCGGCAAGCGACTCCTCGAGAGTTGACTTGAATGCGTCTATCATGTAGGGCGGCAGCCTGCTGATGAAACCCACAGTGTCTGTGAGCAGCAATTCCTGTCTTTCTTCATTGAACTTCAGCACTCGGGTGGTTGTCGAAAGCGTCGTGAACAGGCTGTTAGAGGTCTCTTTGTGCTCCTTTGTGAGCAGGTTGAACAGTGTAGTTTTGCCCGAATTGGTGTAACCCACAAGTGAGACAACAGGCATCTGGGTTTTTGTCCGCTGCTGGTGGTAAAGATCGCGCTTTTTCTTGGCTTCAACCAACTTTTCCTTAATAAAGTTCATTCGCCTTTTCAGGTCCCGGAACTTTACGTCCACCGTGTATTCTCCCATGCCCCCCTTCCCGGGCCTTTCATTGCCTGAAGTCATTTTTGCGATTTCCCGGACCCGGGGCATCTCGTACTGGATCTCGGCAAGCTCGATCTGTAGTTTTGCCTCCGTGGTAGTGGCCCTAGAATAAAAGATGTCGAGTATCAGCCGCTCCCTGTCTATCGTCTGCACTCCTACAAGCTTGCTCAGATTGTAAAGCTGTTTTGAAGTCAAGTGTTCGTCAACAACCACCTGCTCAATGCCCTCTTCTCCTTTTACAAAATCTCTAATCTCTTCAGCCTTGCCAGCGCCTAACCCATATCGTGAATGGTTAAGATATTTCTGCGTAAAAACCTTCACGATCTTGCAGTCAGCCGATTCTACCAGAATTCTCCCTTCTTCAAGCCTAAAGCTGTCAGGATAGCTGACAAGTATTGTCTTGGTGCTCACTCAAGACCAGTCCATGTAATCGGCCATAGCGTATTCGTTATTGTGTCCCCTTGAGCAGGTATGTAAGGTGTCCACACTTGTAGCTGCTGATTTAATATCACTGTCGCTTCCTTCAGGCACATAAATGCCCGGAAAGACTTCTCCGCAGGTCTTGCACTTGAGCATAAGCATCGGCATTTTCTTACTCATCAATAGGACTAACCTATGTAAGTGCCTTTCCTTGTACTTAGGAATCGCAAAGCAATATGCGTTCCAGATTAAGTACGTTCTTATGTGCCGGACGGCACCAGTAAGAGATGACAAATAACGGCAAGTTCCTGATTGTTGCAGGAGCTATAATCGCCATGTCACTTGCAATCGCGACTTTCGGGAGCATGTGAGAGGCGCGTGGTAAAGTCTCTGATAACGCTCAAACCTTTTGTTCATAGTCCCAAGGAGAAAAAGCCGAAACACTGTTCAACGTGCGGCAGCCTGGCTACGCTCGAAGCCTATTTTGATGTGGGCGACAGCGTCACGATGATAGAAAAGTATTGTGACGTGTGTTCGAAAAAGATCCCATATGGAACGTGATCACTTGGTAACGTGTGAGATGTGCAAAAAAGGGGAAGAATATCACACGTGCGTGAGCTGTGGCAAGTACCTTTGCATTTCTTGTTTTAACACCATCCATTTTGGAATAGGAGCGCCAAGGGCAGGCAAATCAATGGTATACAACAGGTGCATGTTCTGCAATGCAGTTTATGCGGCAAATGCGAAGTGCCGGGTGTGTGACAAGTGCGAAGTCATACTCACGTGGAAGTCTTCTATGAACTACCTTGCGGCAGTCAATAGGGTTTCGGAATTGCTTAGGAAAGGCGAGCTGGATTCGAAGCTAAGAAATGAAAATTTTTGCAAGACCAATTTTGGCATCCATGCTGCGCAAGTAATAATGGACGCGATTGACAGTTCGAAATTCTAGGGCTGCTGCCATCGCCATTATATACTAGTGCAGCAGCTAGACATTCAACTTAGTGATTCAATTCTCAACGATGTGCTCCTTATGCAAAAGAGACACGGCAGTAGCCGATCCAGAAACTGGCGAGATGATTTGCAACAACTGCGGCATAGTGCTGTCAGAAAAGGCGGTCGAAACCCGTGCAGAATGGCGCATTTTTGATGTCGAGCAGAGCGGCCGTGCTAGAGCAGGGGCGCGGACGTCCCTTGCGCAGCACGACATGGGACTCGCAACTGTAATTGGGAGGGCCAACAAGGACGCAAGTGGCAACATCCTGAATTCTGAGATGCGGTCCTCTATAAGCAGGCTGAGGATCTGGGACTCTAGAACACAGCTTGACCCATCAGATAGAAACTTGCGTGTCGCTTTTGAGCAGCTTCACAAATTGAAAAGCAAGCTCGGGCTGTCAGACGCAGTGGTGGAAAAGACAGCCTACATCTACAGGAAAGCGTTTGAAAGGAAGTTCACTAGGGGCAGGTCGATCTCCTCAATGCTGGTTGCATGTCTGTACATCGCGTGCAGGGATATGGGCGCGCCAAGGTCATTCAAAGAAATCGCGGCGATCAGCAACCTGAGGCGCAAAGACATAACATACAGTTATAGAATGCTCATTCTTGGGCTTGACATCAAAGTTCCCCTGCCGGATCCGGCCAAATGCATAGTCAGGATAGCAAACAAAGTAAAGATAAGCGAAAAGACAAAGAGATTGGCGCTAGAAAAAATGGGCGCCCTGATAATGACAGAAATATCTGCCGGCAAAGGCCCGATGGGGCTTGCAGCGACAGTCCTTTATCTCTCATGCCTGAATAACGGCGAGAGCATAACCCAGAAGGACCTCGCAGAGGCTGCTGGGGTGACGGAAGTGACCATCAGGAACAGGGTAAGGGATCTGAATAGTCGGGCCCGCACTGCCTGATTATCAGGAAAATCCTTATCTTGGCTGCCCCAATGACACTGTGCATTGGTAGCAGCTGGTCCAGACGAGCACATAATAAAATGCAGCTATTGCGGACGGGACTTGATAATAAAAGACAATATCAACAATGGAGTGGCTTTTCTGAGCCACCTCAAGAATGACCACGACATATTTTACACGCCGCAGAGAATGACGGAAACAAAAGTGAAGAAGCGCACTGATAGCAAGCAGGCTTTCGCGCCAACGGAATAGTTTGGGCAGCTTTAGCTATCGTTAAATAGTCTGGCTCTTCATCAATCTTATGGCAACAAAAAAGAAAGCCGGCAGTAAGAAGAAACCAAAGAAGAAGTAATGCGCAATTGCGCATTGACTTTGGTGCACCGGCACCTTTTTTTACTCACTTCTGCAAGCCCTTTACAAACAAAAGCCTACATTCTTATAGTTCGGGCACATGTAGATGATGATGAATAGGATTTTTACTTCTATTAGGGCTTATCACAACCTCTCAAACAGTCCCAGAGTATGCAAAGATTGCGACCAGCTGGCAACAAAAGACGCCTTGTTTGACGTGGGCGATGGGATCGCGGTAATAGAAAGATATTGTGATGAGTGCGCAAAGACTATTGAGAACAGCAACAGGAGCTCTGTATAACCATATGAGTTTTAGAAACTCAATCCATCTTCGAATTGGATCTGGCGCTCCAAAAAATGAGCAAGAAAGGACCGTTACTGACCGCGATGGCGCGGCGCATTTAGAGTTTTTCATGAATGGAAGCTGGCGCCACAGCACCACAAGATGCAAGCTTCGCGTAAACAAAGCCTGCAACAAGTAATGTTGCGTCAACTAAGGGAGGAAATTATTTTTGCAGCGCTTTCCGCGCCGCTAGCGTCCACTGCCCTGTTCCTGTGGCCCATCTTTTCTTCAATCAATGTTTCGAGCCGAAAAATGTCTTCGTATTTGTAACCTAAACGGGCCGCGCCCTCTTCCTGCTCAAAGTGACCCTTTATCGGGATGAAAATCCCCGGAGTACCGGATGTAATCGACTCGTCCATCGTGGACCTGCCGGCCAATGAAATTACAAGATCGGCCGCGTAGACCAGCTCGTGGAGGTTATCGACAAATCCTAGGTTGCGATAGTCCGGCGAATCTGGCAGTTTAAGCGACGGACCCGAAACAACCACAAGCTCCGAGTCCAGTCTGTCTTGCAATTTTTGGTGTGCTTCAATGGTCTTATCAATGAGGTATTCGCCGGCATCGGTGCCTCCAACGCTAGCTACAAGTGTTTTCTTGGCAAAACCAAACCGGCGGCGCAGAGCGTCGCGGCCGATGTTTGTCTGCCTCACTATTGGGCCCACATGGTGAATATTGCTGTTGTCATCTCCGATGTCAGGAATAATGACGCAGTCGCACGCCTGCATCATTTTGTGCATGGACTTGTTCATCTTTTTCTCTATTATTGACGCGAGGCCGCTTGTGAAGTGCGTCTCTGTCACGTCGGTTATCAGCACCCGCCTGCGGCCCATTTCCTCGCCAATTGCAATTGACGCAAAATCCTCATCGCTTACAATCAGCCCATCGCGATTCCCCAGGATTGCTTTTGCGATCACCTTACATTTCTTGTAATATGAATAGTAGTCCATGAGCCACTTGAAGGAGTGCTGGAGCTGGCCGGATTCTACGACGAATTTTTCCGGCTTGTAAACATCGAGGACGTTAAATCCGTTCCTTGCAAGCATGCTTGCCGCGCCCTCACCACTCACAAATGTGATGTCATTCTTAAGTCTCAGTGCAATCGCAATGTCGCGTGTTGCATGCCCGAGCCCGATCGGGCTCGTGAAAAAGGTGATCACGTTGTGATCAGCTTGACGTGGTCCATCTTTCTGTTCGACTTGAACTTTTTGGTCATGTCCTTTATTTCCTCCGCGGGGCCTTTTAGCAGGAAAATTTCAAGGCATCTGTCGCCGTCTATCTTGTTGTGTATGTGCGTGGTTATCAGCTTGTCATAGTCATGCCCCATTTCCGTTACCTGATCATCGGACTTTTCATCGTGTATCGCCAAGAGCACTACAAAAAGGTGGCCGGACAAATTCTGTCTGTCCTTTTCTTCGGCCAGCAGATTTCTGATTCCGGCGCGGACAATTTCTGACCTCCCGGAAAAGCCGAGGGCCTTTTGCAGCTTGTCTATCTCAGTTAGTATGTCATCATTGAGTGAAACGCTAACTATGGTCAACGTTGTGCAATATTATTAAGATACTTATAAGGAATGCCATATTTGTTATTAACATAAATATATATTCTTAATAACACACAGTAATGACGTGAATCAGAGCAGGGCTGCCCTTGCGGCAATTGCAGTTGTGATCCCGCTTGCAATGCTGGCCACAGTTTACACTGGGAGGCCCGCGCAGCAGGGAGGCCAAGAACATGATAAGGTCCGATTGGTCGCGTCATTTTATCCGCTTTACGAATTTGCATCCCGGGTTGGAGGTGACAAGGCTAGTGTGTCGAGCCTAGTGCCGGCCGGCATAGAGCCCCACGACTGGGAGCCAACGGCGCAGGACAGATTGCGCGTAAGCGATGCAGACATCCTGGTTATTAATGGTGCAGGCTTTGAAAGCTGGGCTGGCGAGATGGAAGCCAAGGTTGTTGTCGACACCAGTCAGGGAATTGATCATGGAGCTAACCCGCACATCTGGCTCGATCCCGTAATTGCAAAGCACCAGGTGGAAAAAATCCGCGAGGCGGTAATAGTTGCAGATCCTGCCAACGCAGACTATTACAAGAAAAACGCTGATAGTTTTTTGACAGAGCTGGACCAGCTCAACTCCTTCATAAAACTGCAGCTTGCCGACTGTGAAAAATCGGACTTTATAGCATTCCATGACGCCTTTGCCTACTTTGCTGCAAGGTATGGCCTGACGCAGCATGCCATACACGACGTTTCGCCGGAGGGCGATATATTGCCCCAGAAGCTACAGCAGGTCATCAGTCTTGCCAACCAGCTTGGCATCAACGTGATTTACTCGGAAGACCTCGTCGACAGCCGGCTGGCAGACACCATCGCTGGAGAGATCCCCGGAGGACGGGTGCTTGTTCTGAGCCCGGTAGAAGGAATTAAGCAGCAAGAGCAGGACGCCGGCATCGGCTACATCGACAAGATGAAAGAGAACGTTGCGAACCTGAGGGTGGGGCTGGAATGCAGGTAATAGAGATAGACAAGCTGTCATACACGTATTCCGGCAATCTGGTGCTGGACAACATCTCGTTCTCCATAAGCGAGGGAGA
>DAOL01000040.1:0-14595 GCA_002501845.1 Nitrososphaera sp. UBA217 | reverse complement strand
GCGACCGGCATCGACCTTGAATCGCAAAACAAGTTCTACGCGCTCTTGAAAAAATTGAATCAAGAGAAAAAGATCACGATAATCTGGGCGTCGCACGACCTTGACGCAGTCAACAGGATCGCCAGCAGCGTGGCGTGCATCAACCGCTCGATGTTCTTTCACGGCAAGACCCACGAGTTCTTTGAAAACCCGGACCTGCTCAGGGCATATTCAGAGTCAAGCATGCAGGCGCACATGCACATGCACGACCACGATCACGGGGCGATGTAGATGGTACTTGAAGTGCTAGAACTCGGTTTCATGCAGCGTGCACTCATCGCCGGAGTCGCCATCGCGATAACGACATCAGTGATCGGGCTCTTTCTTGTGTTAAGGCGCAACTCGCTCTTTGGCGACGCGCTCTCTCACGTGGCATTTGGCGGCATCGCGGTGGGTCTAGTTGCAAACGTTTACCCGCTGTGGACCGGCATCGCGTTCTCCGTGCTGGGAGCACTTGGTATCACAAAGTTGCGTCGGTCTGCAAAAATACCGGCTGATGCCACAGTCGCCGTATTGCTGGCGTCCGGTCTGGCGCTGGGGCTACTGCTTTTCAGCCTGTCAGGCCAGCTTTTTAACATTTACAGCTATCTTTTTGGGAGCATACTGGTAGTCAGCATGGAGGACACGCTTGCAATCCTTGCAATGGCAGGCGCTATTCTGGCCATAGTCATCCTGCTGTACAGGCAGCTTCTGTACGTTACGTTTGACGAAGAGCAGGCAAAGGTCAGCGGACTTCCGATCTCAAAGCTGAACTACCTTTTCGTGGTGCTTGCAAGCGTCGCGGTCATCGTGTCGATGAGGCTCGTCGGCATCCTGCTTGTATCGGCACTCATCGTGATCCCCAACATCACCGCGCTCTTGCTCGGCAAAGGCTTCAAAAAAACTGCGCTCATCTCAGTCGGGATATCAATATTTTCGGTGGTGACCGGAATTGCAGTTTCGTATGCCGCAAACCTCCCCCCTGCCGCAACGATAGTTATTGTTTCGATCGTGATGCTGCTTGCAACGCTTGCAGCTAAATATTCGTCAAAGAGACAGATGGAAGAAAAATTGGAAGTGGCTAGAAGCTGAAATCTCCGCCGCCAAAGTCGCCGCCACCGAAATCACCACCGGCGTCGGCTCCTGCGTCGCCACCGCTGCCATCAGCAGCTGCGCCTGCATCTGATCCACCGTCGCCAGCAAATCCTGTTTCTGCCGGGCTTATCGCCATTCCCATCAGGGACATCATGGACATGAAGAACATCGCGTTCATGATGCCAGAGAAAAGCATCATTGGTATCCACATCCTATTGCCGTCCATGTAGGATTGGAGCTGTTGAGTCTGGCCGCTCTGGTACCACTGCTGGACCTGCTGCGCCTGCTTTTCAAGCTCTAGCTTCTTTGAGTTAAGCAGTTGAAGGCCGGTGTGGCTGACTGAAAACTCCAGTTTCTTGCCACCGAAAATTTTCTTCTTTTCTTCGCCAATTACCAGCCTCTGCGCCACCAGATCATTTACGATTAGCTCTACTTCGGCCTTGTCCAGCCTCGTAACCTTGGCTATTTTGTCAATGGTCTTGACTCTCCTCGAGATCGCGTCCAACACCATGAAGTGGTTCGGACTTTCGTTGACTCGAATGCTTGACATTTCAACGGTATTATGTGCAAAGCAGTATTTTAAATGATCTTCAAGTCGACAGGAAAAAGGTCAGAATTACNNGCGGGATGCCAACTGTAAATATGTCGCCAAACTCAGTTATGGAGTAGCCTCCAAGATCAGGACTTGATTCAACAAATTTATTCAGAGATTTTCGAACGGCATCATTTTTAATGCCTAGTTCTGTGTGTCTTATTGTTATTTCATCTTCCTTAAGCGAGATAAGATCGGCGGGTGTGGGCGAGAATTCGGATCCCAGACAATCGTAGAGTTTATTTGCCAATTCGTTATCGCCAGCACAGTTAACAATTACTGCCATCAAGAAATCATGGTTTTTGCTTGTAATAAGTATTTTAACTGAATATCCTATCCTGCTTGCATCTGAGTAATCTGGGCGCAGCGATTGAACTCACGCTAAGGGTCCTTGCAAAACAAGATAGTTGGAAGGAACTAAAGCAGTCTCTTCTTTTTCTCTGCAGCAATGTTGAAAAAATCTTTAGCGAGCTGAAATCAAAGGAATGAATTCACTGAGACCTATGCGATATTTGTCGACATTGATGGAAATGAGTTTATCATTAAAGGTTGACAAGAAGTAAAGAGGAAGTTAGCCCGAGCCGCAGCCACTAAAGCCGCACTCGATGCAGACGTTGCACCCTTCGGTGATTATCAGCTTTGCGTTGCATGAAGGACAGCGGTCCTCGTTTGCGTCCATCACAGTCATCTGCATCACCTGCTGTGGAGCCGGCTTTTTCGCTGCTGCCGGGATTTCTCGAGGCGGCACTGTCTTTGGCACCGGCCTTTCCTCTTCCACTCCTGATTCTTTGAATATCTTTTGCATCTGCTCCAAGACGTATGGCTCCCCAATGTTGTGGTCTACATAATCTGCCACGTACCTGGTTGGCTTTACTGCAAACGCCTTTTCACCCGTGTTCTTGCCGGTGATGTGCAGCACCTGTTCGTGTCGCGAGCCGTCTCTGAATACAGTGACGCCCTTCAGTCCGAGCTCGTGCGACAAAAGGTACGCACACTTAACGTCCTCTGCCGTTACGTCGCCGGGCATGTTGATTGTCTTTGCAATGGCGTTGCTGATCCATTTCTGCCACACTCCCTGAGCCATCACGTGGTCGGTCCAGTGTATGTCGATTGCAGTCACAAATATGCGCTGCATCCATTCGGGGATTTCCGCGAGCCCACGTACAGAGCCATAGTTGTTTGCAACTTTGGTCAGTATCTCGTCGGTGTGGAGGTTGTTCTCCCTTAGCATGTTCTCGAACACTTTGTCAGTGTAGAAGAATCGGCCGACAGTCACGCGCTTTTCATACACGAGAGCAAACACCGGCTCGACGCCGTTTGCAGTATCGGCGATCATGGACAGCGTGCCCGTAGGCGCGATCGTCGATGTCCACGAGTTGCGGATGCCGTATTTCTTTATCTTTTCAATCAGCGTGTCCCAGTCGTAGAAGTGGGTCTCCTTTGGCAGCTCGTAGTAGCCTGCCACCGGGATACGCCCTTTCACATAGTCGCTGTCCTTGAACATCGAGAAGGGCCCACGCGACTTTGCAATGGCAACGCTCTCTTCCATACTGTAGTACGACACCGCCTCTGCAAGCTTGTTCATGAACTCATAGCCGTCTTTGGAGTTGTAAGGAACTTTGAGCAGGAACAAAAGATCTGCAATGCCCATGATGCCAAGGCCGATCCTCCTTGTCTCCTTGGTTGCAATTTTAATTTCCTCGACAGGGTATTTGTTCATGTCGATAACGTTGTCAAGGAATCTTGTCGATAGCCTGATCGCCTGCTCGTAGCGCTGCCAGTCAAATTCGAACGCGCCATCGGCCTTACGCTTGACAAAGTTCGCCAAGTTGATTGATCCGAGGTTGCACGATTCGTATGGATACAGCGACTGCTCGCCGCACGGGTTTGTCGCGCGCAGCGGACCGTGCCTTGCGCTGATTAACGGATTGTACTTGTTGATATTGTCGAAGAATATCACTCCCGGTTCGGCGCTCTTCCACGCGCTGAGTGCGATCAGGTCGACCAGTTGCTGCGCATCGATCTGCCTCATTGGCTCCTTTGTCCTTGGGCTACGCAGTGTGTACTTGTGGTTGCCTTCCTTGTTCACAAGAGTCTGCCAAAAATCTTCCCAGATCCCCACGCTCACATTAAAGTTCTCAAAGACACCCGGCTTTGTCTTGGCGGTTACGAATTTTTCGACGTCTGGATGCCATGCTTCGAGTATGCCCATGTTGGCTCCGCGGCGCTTGCCTCCTTGCTTGACCACGTCTGTGATAGTGTCGATAATTCGCATGAATGATGTCGGGCCCGACGCGACGCCTGACGTCGACGCGACGATGTCGCCCTCCGGTCGCAGGTCGGAATAGTTGATGCCAACTCCGCCGCCTGACTTGAAGATCATTGCAGCGTCAGTCGACGCCTTCATGATGCCGGCCATGTCGTCTGGCATGTCAAGCACAAAGCACGCGGACAACTGCCCTAGCCTTGCGCCGGCGTTCATTAACGTCGGAGTATTTGGAAGGAAGTCCTTTGATATCATAAGGTTGTAGTATTCCCAGATCCGCTCCTCGTACTGCTCCATCTTGTTCTCTGCTATCATCCTGAGCACCTCTTTGAAGCTAATCTTCATCTGCCCGTGTTGTGCGCAGTAAATGTAGTGGCGAATCATTGCTTCAAAATGGTACCTGTTCAAGTAATAGTCGCCGAGGTGCAGTTTGTTGTCAAAGTCGTCTAGCTTGCCATAGTATCGCTCGGCCTCTTCGATGTTCTGTGTGTGGCCGCCTGCAAGATTGAAGATAGCTGGGTCGTGAAGGACATCTGCGACTGCCACGAGTGTTGCAACTCTCTCAAACATCTGCTTGGGACCTTCAATGATTTCGTTGTTGCTGTCCCTTAGCAAATAGCGCGCAGCCAGCACCCTCAGGGAATTGATGTCAAACGCCTTGTCCACCTCGTCAAGGTCCTTCTTGTTGAGGATCTTCATCTTCTCGTCGCGGACTTTTCGTCTCTCATGCCGGTACAGTATGTACGCCTTTGCCGTCTCAGAAAGACCCTCCTCGATGAGTATCGACTCGACCATATCCTGCACGTCTTCGACGCTTGGAACGCCGGTCTTTTCACTCTGCTGTACCATTTTCTGGACAACCTTTGTGTCGAGCCTTTCCGCTAATGGGTAATCAGGCTTGCCTGTTGCCGCAAGCGCCTTGTATATTGCGTTTGAAATTTTCGAGCTTTCAAAGTTTACAATGCGTCCGTCACGTTTGCGTATCTTTGCGATTAGTGCTCCGTCAGAATTTGGATTAAACTCAGTAACTCCCGCCATCCCGCACTATACCATAAGCTAGTCGTTATTATGCTTTTACATAGAAGTCAGCGTCTTAATTTGGTAGAAAATTTTTACCATTGCATATTTAGATCCCCATCGAGCTTGTGCCTGAACAATTTTTCTTAAAAAATGGTCAAAAAGTTGAATCAATTATGTCGTACGCATCTTTGCCAAAATCTTTATTTAAAAAAAATTGTTGATATGCGGCGGAAGGCTAGTTTTGCAGCTGCGTACAATAATTGTTTAGATCTAAGTTCGCCTAAAACATTTCCGGCAAAGGCAGCAAATGTTGAATATCCAGCTACTTAGCCTATCTTGGCTCGCAATTATCATAACAACAAAAATAATGACGCGCCGCAGCAGCTCTGTTGCCGCTGCTACGAATACACCGTCAGCTTTTGTGGGGACTTGCAGTGCTCGCATTTGTCTGCAGCAGATCTGGAACGTCGGCCACACGTTGTGCATACGGTAAGCCTGATGCGGGGACGCAAGAATGGTAGCTCTATTGCAGCTTCGATCGCGCTCTTGACTTCAGCTGCCGACAGGTCACTCACGTCCACACTTGCTGCAAAGCCTCCGTTCAATAGTTTATCTATGGCTATGCACTCTTGAACAGCAGCTCTGTCTGAAAGGATTTCCCTACCATTTAGCGTCATTCCCTGGGAATAGCTGGTAGTATTCGGAAATTCCGTGAAAGAGACTTTGCCGTACTTCTCAGAGTCAAGGCTGGCAAACCTCTCGCCGGAGTCGTCTGAGACCATTGCAATGCTCGCCCCCTCTTCGCCAAGCTGCTTGCCCTGAGTGGCTGCGACTTCGACTGCTGTCTTTAACACCTTCTGGAGCACATCGCCCGAAGACTCGCCTAGGATGTTGTAGACCGACTCCCGGACACCCGTAAGGTTGATCACTATTGTGGACGTTCCCCTCTGCATCGACTGGGTGGCGCTTGCAAGAGATGGGAGCAGGCCCTTCTTGGCGTAGTCGACTATTGTTTTCTTGCGCATCGACATCGCTTGCAGCGATGGCTTGATCATTAGCGCCAGCTTTGCGCGGAAATAGGTTTCGTCCTTGTTTGATTCGTATGCAAGTCGCGGTAGGTTTATCGAAAGCGAATGAAGCGACATCGAAGCTACGCCTTTGCTGCCAGACTTGCGGATGCCACTGCTTGCACGCACGCCGCTGCCAATTGAAATGATGCCACCGCTGCGCACGACTGCAGCTACGTGGTCAAAGCTGTCCTTCATTTTGCCTGCCAGCGCAAGGCCAAGCCTTGGCGCAGGGGTGGCATCAACGTACTTTTTGTAGCCATCGAGCAAAGCGTTTAGCTGCCGCGTGTCCAACCCGTCCGGCACGACAATTGTTGTTACCGGAAGGCCGGCAGAATACGAAGGCGCTGCTGACGAAGCAGTCAAAACCCTTGCAAAGCGCGAAGCAATGTCTTCGGGATCCTTCATGTTCTTGAGCAGCGGGGACACAATCCCTTCAATAACTACCTCTGCTGAAGCCTCCCTTGAAAGAAGGGAGACCAACGCCGGCAGCGCGGCGATTGCGTCGTCCGAGCTCTTGATCGCGGGAATCCTAGTCACGCTCAGGAACCGTCCTTTCAGGTCCAGGCCATCTTCAAGTTCTGACAGGTCTAGAAACACAGTATCGGGAAGCAGACCCCAGACGCCAGCATTAGAAATGTTGATCTCGCCGGCTAGATGCATGTCGGCGATGTCCTTCGGCAGCGTGTTGAACACCAGATATTCAGAGAACACCGAGCTGGCGGTTCTTGCCATGACACTATCTACAGTTGCTCCGTCGCCTGACAGCATCTCGACAATGTCCGAGGATGCCAGGCCTAGCCTTGCAAGCTTGTTCCTGTACTCCTCGTGGCCGTGCTCTATGAGGATAGAGTTGACAGTCTCCCGTATGAGAGAAGATGTGAGGTAGGCGGTTTGGAACTTGTAGATCTTGTTTTCGACCTCTTCAGTAATTTTTTGAGCCAGTTCAAGTGGCAGGTTGGCCTCCCGCACGAGTGACTGGATTATCTTGTGGGAATTGAACTCCTCAATAGTGTGCCTGCTTGTCCTCACATACATCTTGCCACTCTCGATTATGGAGCGTTCTTCGATCTGGCGGGCAAGACTAAGAACAAGCTTGCCCAGGTTTGTAATCGTGTACCTTCGCTCTGCCTTATTGAGGGCAACAAGCAACTGCCTCAATAATTTTCTCAAGTGGTACGCAAACTTGCCTGACTCTTTCTTTGACTTAAAGCCGGCCAGAGCCTTGAGCTCCGAGTATGTGAGCGGCCCCTTTGTATTGAGAATACGCAGTATGTCGATCCTGTTCGGGCTTGCCATCACTGAGAAAATCATTCTAACGCGCTTTGAAGCAGACTCTAAGACACCGCCTTTCTTGGAATCCTTTAGTTGAGAATCAAGACTCACTTGTTCCATTGCACCCCGTTATCAAGGTAAATGATTAAAACTACTTTGTAAAATATTTTTCACTAAGGGTACGATTGGCCCTACTTGGGCTTGACCAATAAGTCAACTATTGTCTAGCTTTCAACCAATACCCTTGTCTCTTCGGCAGGCGCTCCGTGCTTTTGAGTAGGGATGTTGCTTGGCACCTCGGGGAGCTTGGCTTTTGCCTCGTTCTCCAGCATGCCCTCGACCTCATTAAGGATTGAAAGGGCGTCTGCGTCCACAGGAGTCGAGATCCTGGCGTCTGCCTTGACGTTTACGTTTAGCAGCAGGTCCGTGGTCACCGTTGAGACCTCGGAGAGTGCCACACTGGCAGCTGGGATCACCTTGCTCAGCTCCGTCTGGATTCCCTTTATCATATCAATCGTCGGGTCGATGGTGTCGAGGATCATAGCGAACTCGTTTATTGTACTGAACCGGATCACTATAGCCTCAAGCGCGATGTTAGTGTGTTGCGTACTTCGGCGCAGCCTTCTCAAGTTACTCAGTTCAGTTGCGAGCATCTTGGCACGGCTGTTGTTGCCCGACTTGATGTTCGAGGTTATCTGCTCGAAGTAGTACGCCTCTATTGACGCAAGCTTTTTCTCGAGCATCGTGAGACGTCCAAGTTGGTTATAGACTACGCCGGTTGCCTTGGTGATCTGGCTCATGAATTGCTGGCGCTTGTCTCCTCCTGCCATCTACTACCAATCCGCTAAGCAAAGCTGGAAAACTCCCTGTGTTGACGTCTATGCACCAAAAGCTGCTATAAAGCTAAGCTACGAAAAAAATTGTATCTTTAAAAGTGATACACAATATACATAGTCGAGATGGTGGCAGACGAGGATCGCAATCGTCTCTCAAAGAGAGAGCACATTGCGAGACATCTTGGTGCGCGCAAGATCGAGTTCATCTCAACCGCGATCATTGGAGTCGTGTTTGGTATCAGCTTTGCCCACCTCGAATACTATTACATCAAGGACCCGGCGCTCCAGATTTCAAACGGAGAGGTCGTGGTCACCGATTCGAATTTCGACAGAAGCAGGGAGACTGAGCCGATTATTGGAAACATGTATCAGTATCATCTATTTCCAATGCTTTTCATCTTTGTTCTCATCAGCTTTGCCGCGCTGTGGGATGACATGTTATTCAAGCTGCTTGGCCGGCATAAGCGTGTCAAAGCGGCATTCGTGGGCATTGCCAACCTCATCACAGCGATAGTTGTCGAAGATTTTGCGTGGTTTGTCAACAGGTGGGCCGTGCCGCTTGAGAGTGATCCGAAAGGTAGGCTATTGATGCAATCGACAGACTGGACCTCGATGCACCTAGGCGCAATAGACGTTGGCAGCTTTGTGGTACCCCTGTGGTATTTGGTTGCAATAGCGATCGCGGCGCTCGCATACTATGGTGGCTTCCGCAAGCACGACCGCCTGAACTAGCGCTTGTTAACAGCGATAGCAAAGTCGCCGGGATTGAGTGCTGCGCCGCACACGGCGCAGTGGCTGTTTGTCGCTCGCAATGCGTCTTTGACTGACTTGAGCATTCGCATCTGATAAATGATTGAGCCGCACTTGCCGCAAACTACGTCCGCCGATAGCATACTAGCAGCCTGCAATAACTGGAATAAGAGAAGTTTCCTTGACAGTTTTTTACAAAACGTGCGACTGCTGCTACGCTAGATCGGTGTCTTGCCGGCCCTGTTAATCCTAGGCGACGGCTGTGCCGGTGACGTCCAATCAGTCACCTTGAATTTGGCGTGGCCAGTCTTGCTTGTGTGATCGTCGGCATCTAGTTTGAAGAAGAAGAACTGGCTACAAGATTGGCATTCGTAAACCTTGGATTCAAACATGTACACGATGGTAGAGACGCGTGTTGAGGATATAAGAGAAAGTTAGGTGTGCAGTATTACATACAGGCACTATTTCTTGAGCATCAGGCCATGCTTAGGATCAAAGCCTGCCACTCTCACCCGGGTGCCTATCGGCAGCTCCGCAGGGGTCTTGATACCTGGCAAAAATCCTGATGCTCTCAACTGAGAATTGTCTATCTTGAATACGACCCATGCATACGAACCGGCGTCCTCAAAGCCCTCAGGCGCAACTGCCTGGATTGTATATGTAACCACTGTTCCGGTGCCTTCAAGCTCTGCGTGCTCGAACTTGCTGCCAGAGCATTTCTCGCAAAAGAGCACCGTCTCCAACATCAGGTGGCCGCAATTCGTGCATTTGTGCGAAAGTATCTTTCTCCTGTTCGCAGCCTCGATGAATTTTTGATGAGTGCTTTCCTGCGCTGACAATTTCTCCATCATTTCCTGTCAACTTTTCTGAATATATGGACCGCGGCGCTCGCGCCCGTGGCACCAAAGTTGTGTGTAAGTGCGATCTTGGCGTCTGGCACGGTGCGCTCTCCGGCTTTGCCCGTGAATTGCTCAAACACTTCAACTACCTGGCCGACACCTGTTGCGCCGATCGGATGACCCTTTGCCTTTAATCCGCCAGATGGGTTGACTGGAATTTCGCCCTTGAGGCGCGTGGCTCCGTCCCTGACCGCGTGGGCAGCCTTACCCTTGGGGAAAAATCCAAGATCTTCAATGTCGATGATCTCTGCAATCGTGAAACAATCATGCACTTCTGCAAAGTTGATGTCCTTCGGGGTCACGCCGGCCATCTTGTAAGCTTGCCTTGCCGCAGCCACTGTACTCGGGATCGTGGTAATGTCTTCTCTGTCTTGAACAGCTGCCGGCGAAGCGCCTCTGCCAGAGCCGATTACCTCCATGTATGGCCTGCCGCTTTTTTTTGCAAACTCTTCGCTGCAGAGGATTGTCGCGGAAGCACCGTCAGAGAACGGGCAGCAGTCAAGTAATTTCAATGGCGAAGCAACAACCGGCGACTTCAAAACGTCATCTACTGTGATTTTCTTGTGCACGTGCGCCTTTGGGTTCAAGAGGCCGTTGTCGTGGTTCTTAACCGCGACGTTTGCCAGATCCTCTTCGGTTGCCTTGTGCGTGTTCATGTATGCGCGAGCCATAGAAGCAAAAAGCCCGGGGAAAGACGCGCCGTTGCCACCTTCATAAAAAAAATCAGAGCAATAGGAGAACAAAGTCGTGCTGTGCACCGTGCCTGTGTGCGTTACTTTTTCAACCCCAAGCGCAAGCAAACAGTCGTAAAAGCCAGCCGCTACGTTGGCGTACGCTTCTCTAAACATTACAGAGCCTGAGCCACACGCTGATTCAATTGTAAGCCCAGGAACGTGGGAGATGCCAAGGTTGCTCATGATGACGGGCGCCATGTGGACCTGCTTGTCGGCAACCCCGAATACATTCGAGATGTAACCGGCCTGGATCTCCTTTGGGGTGATCCCGGCTGACTCGATGGCATCCTTGGCCGCATTTAGTGCGATCTCGATGATGTTTTCATTCAATTTTCCATATTTTGTGCTTCCGGCGCCAAGAACGCAGACTTTACTGTTAGTCATCTCATGAAAATTGGCGTTTTGTATTATAAATAGCTTGATTACGGTTGCAGCAGAAGAATCATGGGCATTGTGTAGTCTCTAAATGATCGGGTTAATATGAGTAAAATTGCAAAATTGAATGTTTGTACACGCTTGTTGTCTGCGAAAAGCCTGATGCTGCAAGGAGGATCGCGCAGGCGCTTGGCGACGCAAGGGAATCAAGGCCGGCAGGCATTTCGGTTTTTGACGTGACAAGTGATGGGCGGCAATACAAAGTTTGCACGGCGCTTGGCCACCTTTACGGTGTGGCCGATACGACTAGGAACAGAAGCGTCTATCCAGTGCTTGATCTAGAGTGGGCGCCAAATGTCAAGAACCCAAGGGTGGCTAGAGCGATCAGGGTTATTTCTGATGTTGCAAAAGACGCGTCGGTATTTGTACACGCATGCGACTACGACCAAGAAGGCGAAGTGATAGGCCATAGCATTTTGCAGTACGCGTGTGGCGGCAAGTATGAAAAAGCGCTACGAGCAAAATTCTCAACTCTGACTGACGACGAAATTAGGGAATCGTTCGCCAACCTTGTGAAACCAAACAGCGGCCTTGCAGAGGCTGGACGGTCGCGTCACATGCTTGATTTCATTTACGGCGTCAACTTGTCAAGGGCACTTGCCCAGTCGCTCAAGACAGCCAGAAGATACCGCAACCTCTCGATTGGCAGGGTGCAGGGACCGACCCTTGCGTTTGCAGTCGACAGGGAATTAGAAATCAGGCTACACGTTCCCGACCCCTATTGGACAGTAGCTGCGCAATTTGAAAAAAATGGGAAGGCGTTTTCTGCGCAATACGAGAAACCAAGAGTTGAAACACTGGTTGAAGCCAAATCAATCGTAAGCGCATGCATTGGGAAGGACGGGGCCGTAAGCGATGACGCTGAAAACAAGGTGCTGCTCCGAGCACCAACGCCATTTAACATCGGCGACTTGCAGCGTGAGGCGTACAGGCTGTTTCGGCTTGGTCCCGGTTACACGCTTGGGATAGCGGAGAAATTGTACCTTCAAGCACTAATTTCATATCCACGAACATCGAGCCAAAAGCTGCCGCCTTCAATAGTGTATGGTAAAATAATTTCCGGTCTGTCAAAGATCGGATCTTATGGTAAGCTGACGTCAATGCTCCTCTCAAGGGATCGCCTTATGCCAAATGAAGGAAAGATGACAGACCCTGCGCACCCCGCGATTTATCCCACAGGTGTTGCGCCGCGGCAGAAACTGAGCGGCCTTGAGTTCAAAGTGTATGACCTTATCGTGAAAAGATTCCTCGCGACGTTTGGCGATCCAGCAGTCAGTCAGCACACTGACGTTAAGATAGACGTGAACGGCTACATCTTCAAGGCTGAAGGCAGGACGCCAGTCTACGAAGGTTGGATGATTTTTTACAAGCCGTACGTCAGGCTGGAGCAGCGGGAACTCCCGGAGCTTCACAAAGACGATTGGGTAAAGAATCTGGGTGTGGAGATGGAGGAAAAGTTTACGCAACCACCCCACCGTTACAATCAGGCGAGTCTGCTTGCAAAGATGGAACAAGAGCAGATCGGAACAAAGGCTACAAGGGCAGATATCATCGCCACTTTGTTCAAGCGAAACTACATTGCTCCTGGCAGACGCGGGATCGAGGTGACAGACCTCGGCTTTGCAGTCATTGACTCTATGAGAATGTTCGTACCGGCCATAGTGTCAATAGAGCTGACGAGGTCTATGGAGGAGCAACTGGAAAAGGTGGAACAAGGCTCTGTTGAAAGTATTTCAGTCATAGAGCTGTCGGTAGACAAGTTGGTAGAATCGCTCGCGGCATTTATGGAAAAAGAGGTCGACATTGGGGAGCTGATAGGCGACGCCGCGTTTGCCGACAACGCGCAGGCCGCAACGATCGGCCCATGCCCGGTGTGCAAGAAGGGGCAGCTGCGAATGATACGATCGTACAAAACAAAAAAGAGGTTTGTCGGCTGCTCGAATTATTCTGCCGGCTGCAAAGCCACCGCGCCCTTGCCGCAAAAAGGTTTGATACGGACGGCACGCAAGGCATGTCCCGACTGCGGCTGGCCCATCATTGGAGTAGTTTTTGCAAGGCGGGCAAAGCAGTGGAAAATCTGCATCAACATGCAGTGCCCTGCAAGAAAGAAATGATTTTCCATAGTAAGCTTCGCTAAGATCCTCCCACTAACGTAATAAGAAAACCAACGTCGAATGAAAATGATGATGTACAGCGATCATGCACACATGTGCGAATATTGCAGAGAGAGGTTCCTGTGCCCTCTTGACAAGCGTGAATGCAAGATCGAGTGGAAGACTTCTCACAATGACCACCATCTGGCGTTGTTGTACTAGTACGATAATCTGTACACGTCTGTCCGGCGACTTTTAAGAAGGGGTAATGACTTTCTAACCTGCTGCACTCGCGATTTATCGATCTCAACCACCTCGACGCCCTCTCGCTGCCCCATATCGGCGAGCACTACACCAAACGGGTCGACTNNTACGAGCCGTTCTCAATTGCCCTCGCCTTTACCATTGTTTGCCAGTGCTCCTCTTTCATTTCGCCTGCCACCCACGCGGAGGGCGCGACCAACACGTCGGCACCCTTGACCGTCAGGATCCTTGACAGCTCTGGAAATCTCAAATCATAGCAGATCAAGAGCCCGACGCTGCCGGCATTTGTTCTTTCAGGCTTTACTATGGTTTTTCCCGGCACCAGCTTTTCAGATTCTTTGAACCCAAGCGCATCGTAGAGGTGCAGCTTGCGATAAACCGACGAGACTTTTCCGGCGGGGCTTATCATGACTGCAGTGTCGTGGACGCGCTGGGGTCTGCCGCTCTTTTCATAGATCGTCGCGACAACTCCAATTTTATTTTTCTTCGCGGCCACTGCAAGTTTTGAAATAAAGTTGCCCCTGATGGTTTCGGCGATGCTGGCCAACTGCATTGCAGACTGGTTGGTTGACGAAAAAGCCATCTGGAACTCTGGAAAACATGCTAGATCCGCGCCCTTGCCAGCCGCTTCGCCAACAATCTCGATCGACTTTTTCAGGTTTTCCTGCTTGTCTTCCGACGAGCGCATCTGCACTACTGCAATTCTCTTCAAGCATTGCACAGAAGATGCCTAAAATAAAAATAGTTTGCTACTGAAGTTTTGCCTTTCAGCTTCTTTATGGCCATATCAAGAGCGTCATCACCGTGCAGACTCGTGAAGGAAATCAAGCCCCTTGCCGCTTACCGTGAACCGGTTGCCCTTCCTCTGCAGCTCTTCCCAGATCTCGACCCGTCAGGAGTTCGTAAGGGATGGAATATCTCTTTACCGCGTTGATTGATCCCGCTTGCCATTGTCTGGAGTTCAGGGTCGTCGGGATCGTAGATTGGCTAGAGTGACCTGCCAGACTGGAACCAGTTCTCCTTGGGCTTCTCGTCATAGACGACTATAACGTGCTCTGGTTTTGTCTTTAATATCTGCACAGCCGCGTCTGTTACCGCTCTTGCAAATTCGTCCTTCTGCTCCTTGGTTCTCCCTGGGTACAATGACACTAGAATGAGAGGCATGCGCTAGCTTTTGTCAGGGCTGGCTTATATGCACATTGGCGACTGGCGTCGGTGGCACTTCTTCCGCTTTTCCGTTTGCCTCGCCCA
>DAOL01000032.1:6482-12830 GCA_002501845.1 Nitrososphaera sp. UBA217 | reverse complement strand
TTATTATCGAGCAACCGGCCCGTTTCAAAGTCATACGGAGAGAAGTATCCGTGCCCTGTCGTTTGCGTATGAATCTGTGAATCGGTATGAAATAGGAAAACGCCATGGCATTGGTCGCACACCCAGATGACTTGCAAGTCGTCTTTTCTCGACATAGTTCTTGCCTGTGTCAAGCAACCATTTCCCCTTTGAAGCTCCAAGAAGTGATCACTTTAGGCGCTGGGGGCAACTTTACCAACTTGTGACCTGGATAGGCCAAATAGTGCCTAGACGCACCGTCCCCATTAAATTCAATCTTGCATTTCACGCATCGCCATCTTGCCGGCATTCCCACTTCTTCGCTACCTGCAAGAGCATGCTAATTAAGTCAGTATGGTAGTTTCTTAGCTAACTAACTTGGTTAAGATTCACAACTGATCCCCAGTCTTACCGTTTAGAGGAACGTGCAAAGATTGGACAGAACATATTTTACACTCAACTCTATAGTTTCTATGACTTGTAACCGACAATCAATTCTGCCGGTGTTGCCAGAGGTCTTTTTTCAATTCTTTTGAAACCAGCTGTCTTTAGCATCTTTGAAATTTCCGCAAATGAATAATTTCTTCCACCATAGCTTTCAACGATCATGTTCAATCCCATTAGGGCCGATGGAGGCGGCCCAGTCTTCTCATCATTTATCAGCCATTCACTAATCAATACTACCCCGTCATTGTTCAGGCTGTCGCATATCTTCTTTAGCAGGAACGTGTCTTTGTCTTGATCATAGTCATGCAAGATATGGGACAAGAACGCTACGTCATATCCAGAAGGCAATGGTTCTTTCCAAAAATCCAGCGCTGTTGTCTGAATTTTGTCCTGCAGGTTGAATTTGCCAATGTATTCTTGTGCGACTTGGCAAACAGGTTCCAAGTCCAAAACAACAGCAGATATGTTGGGATTTCTCTTTACTACCTCGATGCAATAGACACCAGACCCCCCTCCAATATCCACCATCTTTCTGTATTTTGAAAAATCAAAACTCTTTGCCAGCGCCATTGCAGGTCCTATGCTCACGCCATGCATCGAATGCGTGAATTTCTTTATTTCCTCTATTTTCTCTTTTGACTTGGCTTGATCAAAGATAGTTTCGGCTCCTCCGCCTTCTTCAGCGCTAACAGGTTTGTTTGTCTTTAGTGCAAGAACTAACTTGTCCCAGCCCTTGTACAGACGCTTATCAAACATGGTTACGATGTCGCCCATATAGCTGGACTTGTTCTTATCGAGAAATAGATCTGCCAAAGCAGAATTAGAATATAGTCGTCGACCATTTTCTGTCGTTACTTTTAGCAGTCCCAAAGATGCAAGAGAAGTGGCAAATACATCGGTAGGGCGCTGCTCCATTTCCAGTATATCCTGAAGTTGCTGCAAAGTGACCTGCTTACCGGATATTTTTGTAAAAACTTCCAGCTCGACCGCAGCCATCAAAGCCTTTGAAACCCAAAAACCGGTTATCATTTGAAAAATTGGTTCGGGCGAGATGTTCGAATTAGCACTCATAGCAGTCAAAATAACATTACGGCATATTGTTAAGAGTTTTGGTTAATTTTTCTTCGATAAAATAGCGCTTAGCCTATGTTTTTCGTTCAACACTACTCGGNNTCTGCACGAGAAGATTCTATTTCGACCAAGTCTATGTTGTGGCTTGGCATATTGCCCACGACAGACTTTAGCGTTACAATTCCAACAATTTGTCCTAATTCATCTACTACTGGCAATCTCCTGATTTGCTTACTTCGCATCAACGTTATTGCATCCTTAACCGATGATTCCGGATTGATTGTGACTAGTGGCGAACTCATCACACTTCCCACTGTAACCTTGAATGGACCTTTGTTTTCTGCCATTACTCGGCGAACTATATCCCTTTCAGTGATAATTCCGACGGGTTCTTTTTGCGCGCCTTTGAGGGTAATTACGATGCTAGAGACGTCTTTATCGCGCATGATTTTGGCCGCTTCTGCAACAAGGGCATCTTCGGGCAACGATTCGAAATCATTCTCAGCAACTTCTACGACTTTCTTATGAGAATAGTTCGGCAGCATCATAGCTAATTCTATCTGAAGTATTCTACTATTTCTTGCTTTAGAATCTTGTGTCATAGTCTTTAATGCATTAATTCAATATACAAGCTATTGGCCTAGAATACTTGCAGTCAAGTCTGAGTGCCCTGTCAGCTTCTAGAGCTGATTCTTGGGACTGCAAGTAGAGGTCGACAACATTGTGGAATGGGACGAGAGATCCTTTACTTAATCGCAAACGAAATTTAGTAATCAATTATCGAGCTGTGACTTGTCAGCAAATACGGAACTAGACTTTTCGATCTCTTTCGCCATGTTCTTTTCATCTCGTTTATTAGAAATATTATTGTTCTAATGTTTGGCCAAGAAGTGGAGTCTTTCTCAATATTTCATAGTTTTACCTTATATAGAGCAGAATCAGAAAAAGGACAGGAAACATGAAGGCAGTAATCTTGGCTGGGGGCTTAGGCACGAGGCTGCAGCCGTACACGTTCTTTATTCCAAAGCCGATGCTCCCACTTGGCAACAAACCACTTCTTGAATACATCATCGAGTGGCTAAAGAACACCGGCCGAATTGAGAAGATCGTCGTTTGCGTCAGCTACCTTCACCGCCAAATTGAGGATTATTTCGAGGACGGCGCGCGCTATGGAGTCGAGATTGAATATGCCCGGTCAGAGAGGCCGCTTGCCACCGCAGGCCAACTAAAGACTGCCGAAAAGTTGCTTGACGACTCGTTTGTATGTGTTTACGGCGACTCTGTTTACGAGTTCAACCTGCGCAAGATGCTATCGCAGCACAACAAGTCAAAGGCGTTTGTTACGATGGCACTTTTGCACTACGCTACGAAATTAAGGTACGGATTCATAGACGTCAATGGGCAGGACAAGGTAACTGCCTGGCGTGAAAAGCCGGAGATAAGCGGCCTGATAAACATCGGCTGCTACGTGATGGAACCGGACTTTTTAAAGATCATACCCAAGTCAGGCGCGTTTGGGATGGACGATGCAGTGAGAAAGGCGCTGGATCAAAAGAGGATTGTCAAGGGTTTCAAGATAGATACCGGCTTTGTCGACATCGGCGACAAAAAGTCGTATCTTGATGCGTACAAGCAGTATGCAAGCAAGCTGGGCAAGATCTAGATGGGCATTGCTCTCTTTGAGGACACGCACTGGCTGAACTTCTTTCCCATTTCGCTTACAAGAGCAACGTTTGACATCAAGGTTGGGGCAAGGAGCTTTTTTGAAGAACATCAAGTGATGCCGGAGGTGTTGTTGACAAGGGAACATCTTGCCGGCGTCACACGGGAACGGCATGGTCAGTGCAAGGTTAACCCTAGTTCGTTCGACAACGACACAGTGTTTGTCAACGGCCTTCTCCACCCTAGCGCGATATACCCTGAGCGCCTCGAGAAAGTAGGCCACACGTTTGCGATAATTGCCGGCCAAAGGCTCCTTGTTGCAAGACTCGACAGTAAGGGCACGGAATATCTTGCTGAAAGCGTCGCGTCAGGCAAAAAGATCGATGTCAAGAAATTGAACGCGCAGAAATCGACACAGCTCAAGGCAGAAGAAACCCAAGGCCTTCTTTCTGAGCCTTGGGATATCATAAGCATTATTGAAAATTCGCTTGCATTGCAAACAACATATATTCAAAGTGAAAGCGATCTGGGTCCCGGCGTACGGGTTGCTGGCAATCACACAATTGCAATTGGCAGGAACGCGTCGGTGGAAGATGGAACCGTGCTTGATGCAAGGAAGGGCGGGATCTACATCGGCCCGGAGGCGTACGTCGCGACAAGCAGAATAGTTGGACCGGCATACATTGGTGGCAGTACCCAGGTAAAGCAATTCACGATAATTGAATCAAGTTATGTCGGTTACAACTGCAGAATAGCTGGTGAGATAGAGCACTCGATAATTTCTGATCACACGAACAAGGCCCACGCAGGCTTTATCGGCCACTCGTACATCGGCGAGTGGGTCAACATTGGAGCCATGACTACCACCTCAGACCTGAAAATGACGTACGGCAACGTCAAAGTTGGAAGCGGAAACGCCAAAGTCGACACAGGCCAGTCCAAGGTTGGCTCATTCATTGCAGACATGGCCAAGACGTCGATCGGCACGCTCATTTACAGCGGTAGGCGGATTGGTGTTTCTTCTCACCTGTACGGCCTTGTGGCGAAGGATGTGCCAAGTTTTACTATTTACGGCGCCAGTATTGGGGCAAAGAACGCCGAGCTGGAGCTCCGGTCTGTTATTGACACACAGAAAAAAATGATGTCACGGCGAAACCAGACAATGAGCAATACCTACGAGCAGATGATAAAAGATGTCTTTTCCATAACCGCAGGAGAAAGAAAGCGCGCCGGCGTCCGCAAGGCCAAGTTTGCGCTCTAGCTACATGTAGTCAAGCCCCTGGCCTTCTTTCCAGAGCCCAAGCCTCTGGTGCAACCAAGGGTAAAAGTTGGCGTCGCCGTTTTCAAACTCTTTCTTGATTATCCTAATTATGCTCTTTGACACGTGCCCCGGCTTGCCGTAGATCTGCTTTTTGCGCAAGAGCTTCATGCCTAAACCCTCTTCCCTGTCGAATGTCTCGTTGACCATTGAGACTATCCAGCCCGGGCTTAGCGGCGGAACCAACACGTTGCTCTTGGCGTCAAATATAGTTTCAGGCCTATCAGTGTTGAGCCTGACAGTTAGTGATGTCACTTTTGGAAAATAAAGCAACTCTTCCTGCATCGAGCCCGAGTCTGTCATTTCAGCCCAGCAGCGACCGCTGTCAAGGAATTCAATGACGTTTGCGTACTCCTTCCAGAGCGGTGTCATCAGGAATTTATCAGGATGCTCTTCGGCAAGGTTCTGCAATTTTGAGTCAAGGTTGTATTGCTTTAGCGCGGCCACTGTTGCGTTCAGCATGACCAGAATTACCTTCTTGTCCGTGTTCTTGATCAATTCGACAAGACCACCGATTATTGACGCAAAGCGCCTGTGCGTCAGGTTCTCGCGCCTGTGAATGTCCATCCTTATCCACTCGCCCTTTTCAAGCTGCGGATAAAGGTCAAAGATGCTCTGTTCAGATTTTTCCTTCCTCTTCTGGTGAATGGCATCAACTACAGAGTTGCCCACCACGTGGACAAAGTTCTCGGGGTACCCTTCCCTCACGAGGTTGTCCCTGTTAAGCATGGTAGGTGCAAAAAAGAACTGGGTCCCTGCAGAGCATATCCACGTGTCGATCTGCTCGGGGAAGGGCTCTTCCCTTGCAAGAAACCACTTGCCGTCAAACTGGCTGCTTATGAACCTGCGCACTTCTGCTTTTGTGGGATCTTTACCTGCCTTCAACTTCTTGATCGCTTCAGGGCTCATGGAACGCAGACCTGCCTCGTTCTGCCCGACCTTCTGTCCCATGCCAAAGACCCAGGCAAGTGGCGCAATGCCTGCCACCAAGGTGTCTCCGTGTACTATTGGAAGTAATGATTCTGTGCCAAAGTGCTTCTTGCAGTACCGGCCAAATGAGCCGAACTTGATTATCATTTCGCTTGCCTTTTCCATGAGGTCGCCTCTAATCTGGAGGTTGCAGCCAACGAATTGCTGCAGGTTGAATTCCTCGATGCCAAACCCAAGCACCTCGTCAAAGTGCTGGCCTGTGTTTATGACGAAAACAGGCAGATTTTCTTTTGCTGCTTCTATGACCAATGGCGCCTGCTTGTAAAAGTCCGGCTTTGTGCCAGTCACTATTGCAAGTACAGGGCTGTTATCCTTGCGCGCCATGGCAAAAACAGATTGCAGGTTTTCTGATACCTTTACAGGCAGCATGCTGCGCGATACGTCTATCTCCCTGACGCTACTATCGCTCAACGAAGGTCATCCAAGTCGCTTCTAATGGGCTTTCTTTTTGACGCGGCGATCAGGTATCCGCCCACTGCCACCACGCCAGTACCTGCTGCCATAAAAAAGTAGGGCGCGAAGCCCACAGCGCCAATGATGTATTGGTTCTGGATTCTTGCCAACATTGGGATTCCGGCGGCCATGCCTGCTATCATTATGATGCCTGCTCCTATCACGAACATGCCGCCTAACCGCGTGCCATGCGTTTTGGTCAGGCCAAATACAAAGCCTGCCAGCGCCAAACTGGGCGCTGCCGAGATAAAGATGGCTTGGAGTATGAGGGCTCCCGGGTCTACCACGCGCTCTGGTCCCTTTCCTTCGGGGCCTATCAAAAAGTTGTAAAAGGAGAGCAAAAGGGTGACAAACATTGCAGATAGCCCGAGGGATGCAAGCGCAGTCCA
>DAOL01000032.1:935-6468 GCA_002501845.1 Nitrososphaera sp. UBA217 | reverse complement strand
CCGCCAAGTGTTGCTCTCAAGATAAGGGCAAGGTCGTTTATCTCCTTCTGGGTTATCTTTGAAAATGACGTGATATGCCTTTTTGGGAATATCCAGAATTCATACGGGTAGGTCGGCGCCCAAGGGCAGAACGAGAGAAAACTGTCTGTTGCCAGAATCTGGCGCGGCCCACTTGACTCGACGCCAATTATGTTGCATGCAGGGCAGTTGCCGTTTTCGTTCATGAACCGGTGCGACCCTTCGGCCTCTAGCTCGATTATCGGAGGTATTGAGGAAAAAGTAACAATATGCAGGTGAGGGTGAGCCATTTGCGCGCCTGCGCCCGCTCCGCTGTTGACATAGATCGACACATAGGTCACGCTCTTTTGCGTGTAGAGCCACCTTACACGGTCTTGAATCACTACAAGTACATTGCCCCATTGCTCGACTGACATTTGCGAGAAGGTCTGCTTGTGGTCCGGCGACGCCACGACTGTTTGGTGGTACCCATAAGCCGGCTCACTGTAAAGGGGCTTTTCGCTGTAGCTGGTCGCAGTGGTTGTTGTGACTACTGGGTTCTTGCTCTGGAAAACCCTCACAGACCAGTCCTCGATGACACTGTCTTCGCTGTCTGATAGGCGCTGGAGCATACCATCTTGTACAACCAATGCAAGCAGCGCCGGCTCTGTCATTGATTCATTGCCGGGGCAGTATGGACATTTGCTTCCTTCCGGTTTTTCGACAGCAGCTTGGCTGGCTTCAGGAACGACAACAAATTTGTCTAGGACATAGTCCTTACGAAGGTCCGCCAATTCTTTCAGCCTGAAAAAGGCTCTATTTGCTTTTAATTAAAGCTTCTGTAAGTTCAATTGCCAAGTGAAAACTCAAGAGCTTTCATGCACCTGGTGCAAACAGGCCTGCCGTGATTTGTCATCCCAAAGTCTTCTGTCTTTTCGCCCTTGTCGTCCACTACAATGCGCCAGCAAAAGATGCATTGCTCCAATGCAAGACAATGGTAATGGTTGTTATTATGGATAACTTTTTGTCAGAGAGCTGCGGCCGGCAGTGCATGACCCTTGACAAGGACATCAAAGACATGGTCAAAGCCGCCATTGAAAATGATCTGGCAGCGCCAAAGGTTCCGAAAAAGCGCGTGCCAAAGTTAAAGTGCGTCTGGAAGTGCGAACACGCCTACGACTTTCTTTATGGCCACAGGGTGGGGTACTACAAGGGTCTGGCGGAAGGCCTTGTGCTTGAAAGGTACAGGCGCCAACTGACGGAGCATGAGGACAATGAGGTGTTTGAAATCACCGAATCGCATGCGAGAGGGTTGAGGAAGTATTTTGCGTACTATAAGGTAAAGCGCAGGACTCGCTAGATCTTGCCTGACCCGTCTCACAAGCAATAAATTGACCAAGGGTTCTTTCGACGCTATGAAAGCCACCCGGTTAGTGTACGTATTGCTTGATGGCATTGGCGACCTGCCTCACCCCTCCTTGAACGATTTAACGCCGCTAGAGGCGGCATACACCCCTAACCTTGACGCGCTGGCAAGGAACGGCGCAATGGGGAGGGTAATCAGCGTCGGAAAGGGCATTGCGCCTCAGTCTGATATTGCTGTTTTCAACATGCTGGGCTACAGTTTCAAGGATGGAAGCTATGTCGGCAGGGGCGTCATCGAGTCAATTGGCAGCGACATTGACTTCCGTGACGGCGACCTAGCTTTTCGGGGCAACTTTGCCACAGTCGACGACAAGTTGAAAATTGTGGACAGGCGCGCCGGCAGGAGTATCAGCAGCGAAGAGGCTAAGGCGGTCTGCAAGACGCTGCGCGATAAAATCAGGTTCAGCGACAAGGACGCTTCCGTCGTCATAGAGCCCACAGTCGCCCACCGCGTGGTAATCAAGTTCAGGCATGCCAGAATGAAACTATCAGACAGGATTACCAATACTGATCCAGCTTATGAAAAGGTTGACGGAATGGGAATAGCCAAGAATACTACTGGAGACGTGTTTGTTCAAAAGTCTGTCCCGGAAGAAAACAGCGAGCAGGCTAGGACCGCGGCCACAATGCTAAACGAATTTACTGAGCAAGTAGTGCAGCTGTTACGCGATCATCCGGTGAACAGGGCAAGATCTGCGGCAGGCAAAAAGCCAATGAATTGCATCCTTGCGCGTGATTCTGGCAACAGGTACCCCAAGGTTGATCCTATAAACAAGAAACACGGCGTCAGCGTTGGCTGCATAGTGGACATGCCAGTCGAGATTGGCATTTCCAAAGTGCTTGGCATGAAGATGTTTCAGGCCGGCGACATCAACAATTATGAGGAAAAAGCAAGGGTCGCGGCCAAGAGCCTAAAGTCGGTTAACGCGGTTTATGTCCACATCAAGGGGCCTGACGAGTTTGGCCATGACGGGGACGCCAGCGGCAAAAAGAAGAATATCGAAGATATTGACAAGCGCTTTTTTGGCACGCTCATGAAGGAGTTGGGAAACGGCGCTGCAATAGTTGTTTCAGGCGATCACTCTACCCCTTGCGTAAAAAGGGGACACAGCGACGATCCGGTCCCGCTTCTTGTCTCAGGGAGCATGGTCAAGCAGGACGGAAGTGCGAGGTTTACCGAAAATTATGGTAAGCGCGGCAAGATGGGCCTTCTCATGGGCGCAGACGTCCTTGCGACAGCAATCAAGATGATTAGTTAGTACGCCGTCCCCATTATTTGCAGCAGATACTTGCGGTAATAAATAACAAGCACGAGCCCCACCACAGCCGGCGTTATCCCATAGATCCAATACCCAAATACCATCAGAAAAAGGCCGATGACTAGCATCGCAAGCCCCGCAAGAGGGTTGACATACTCCAACTCAACCAAAGACAAAAACGATAGGTTATAAATCTAGAAAAGCCTTTTGCTCTGTTGTGCTATCCGTTCTCGCAATCCTGCCGGAAGGAAGCGTTAGGGACGAAACTACCTTTCTCATTTTGATTGCTGGCCTTGCCGCGCTTGTCGGCGCGGCGATATATCTAAGAATCAGGAGAAAAAGAGGAGAAAAACTCGAGTGATCAAATTGGTGCCATCACGTAAAGCCCCGAAGCGAGACCGACAAGCGTACCGACAACAGAAACCGTCCTTGAAGACTCTGGCCTTCGAGGATGATAAGTATGCACCGACTTGTCGTTTTCCTTTTCGCAGCTAGTGCACTTCCATAGCACTGCTTCGTTGCAAGACGAGCAGTACTCGGTCGCGATCATATCCGCCCCGCAGGCCCTACACAGCATGTTGCCAGTTTTATGGTTTTTCCCCTTTTTAAACAATTACGCTGCAAAGCCGGGTCTGACCTGTTGCGGCCTTACTGTCACTGTCATCTTGAAGCTTGTGAGGATGTCCTTGCATCTGTTCCTTATGGTCACTTCGGTGACGCCGGACAGACTTGATACATCGCGCTGAAGGATGTTGACACCGAGAAGCATCGAAGCGATGTAGATGTATGCGGCGGCGAGGCCGTTTGGTGCTTTGCCGTCCGCCAACAGGTGATCGTCAGTCTTGTGAGCGATCTCTATTGCTAGCCTTTCCACCTTTGTGTCGATCTTGGCCATGTTGACCAGTTTTGCTATGTAGTGGTCAATGGCGAGCGCGACTGCCTGCACCTTTGTAGATTGTGACGCGCCAGCAACTGCCGCTGGCGATTGCTCTGTAAACACTCCCATCTCCATAACCATCATTCTGTAGTACTTTGATGCTAGCTTGACGCTTGACCTGTCCTGGTCGGTAATGCCGGATGCCTCTACGATCTCTTCCAAGGAGCGCACTACCGAGCACTTTTTGCATGCAAGGTAGACGGTCGCTGCGGCCATGCAGGCNNCTCCGAATGTGCCACTTGCGGATGTTGTTCATGGTCTCGACCATCTGGGAGTCAATCGACTTGCCCGCATAGTCCTTTGAACCGTAGGCGATCTCCGTTCTCAATCCATAATCGTGCAAGGCAAAACTTGTCGAGCCACTTGCCCTAGCATTCTTCGACTTTTCTTCAAAATCTGTGGCGTTTGACTCGCGACCAAAATCTTCGACCTGGTCCATTACGACACAGCCGCACTTCCCGCAGATGTATTCGCCCTTGCTGTGGTCCTGAATGAGGTTTGCCCCACACTCAGAGCACTCTGTGTAGTATTCTGCAGTTGTCATCGTCTTTCCCTTCTCTTATAGCGGCCAGAGCCCTTGCCCTGACTGCGAGACGTCTTAACAAAACCTCCACTGAAAACCTTGCTCCCGACAAGCCTGCTCGTCCTATCAGTCATCGGTATGACAGATGCGTACGGCGCGCTCACTGGACCAATCAACTCTATAACCTTACCCACTCTCTTGCCCGACCCGTCAATGAGTAGTTCGCCGGCACGAATGCCAGCGCTCGACGCGTTGAGTTTAACAATCAANNACTTGCTATCATTCGCTTCTGTCAAATATTGTTTGTAGTTCGATTAACAAGATTCGGGCATCAGTGTCCGGAAAACTTTTTTCGATCTAAAAATTTCATTTCTTGCCTGTTTTCTGCCGACTCCTTTTCTGCACCATCTTTTCGGCTACTTCTTCGATTACCTTCGATTTCTTGACGCCTTCTTTTTTTGCAACCATCACGTATCCTGACTTGACAAATGATCTTCTTGGGTACCTCGCCCCATTATTCACTTCCTGCTCCGAGAACTGGAAGCCTGCGGCTTTAGCGGCTTCTGACAGCTCCTGCACGGTCGGGTCAAATACTGCCTGGTCTCGGTTTACCTTGCGGCCTTGTCGCCTCTTGAGGTTCTTGTTAAAGTAGTCGAGCCAGAGCACAACGTGATCGTAATCCTTCAAGTGTCAATGCCCGTATATTTTGAGGCTTTTATAAACAATATCGAGAGCTGCATCACTGCTTTTGTCGAACAATTATGAAGTTTTGGCGGGCGTCTTCACCAGAACGGCGTTGACGACTGCGTCTTGGCCCGGCCTGGAGACCACAACTGCAGCACCGCTTTCAGTCTCGATCATGGCGCCCTTGCTTATGACGCCTCTTCTTTCATAGTCCCTGTTTGCCGGGTTCTTTGTCACTTTTAGGATCTTGGACTTTGTTACCTTCTTTGCATCTTGATCGATAACGTTGGCAAACTCGGCAGTCTTGAAAGCGGCTTTGACGTTGTTCCCCCTTATCCTTCTTACAACAATCTGGGTTGGGCCGACTACGGCTTCATTTGGATATCTGTCAATCTCGAACTTGCGTCTTCCTCTCGCGGCAATCTTGCGTCCGCCTGTCAATTTGCGTCCTGCAAGGTTCTCTATCGACTTTCGCACAGTGCAACTAATTTCCCACTCTAATTAAGACTTTTCTGGAGATTGAGACTGGCTCGCAGCGCGCAGAGATGGCGGCGACTGCTTGTTGGTTGTTGCGACCAGCTTACTCTTCATCGCGTTAAGGTCGGTTATGCCAAAGTAGTTCTGGAACTTGGGAGTCGTACGGTAGACTTTGAGCCTTCCGAGACTTTCGTGCTCTACAAATTGCAACTGTTCCAATATCTTAACGTG
>DAOL01000032.1:0-901 GCA_002501845.1 Nitrososphaera sp. UBA217 | reverse complement strand
TCTTCCACCGAGAGAGGCCTGCCGGCAGAGTAAAGCGCCGCCTCTATCCTTGCAGCAATTTCATCTTCTGGAAGCGAGTCGCGCAAGCTGGTTGTAATGAAATAATCGCTTTATTTATTGCTGCTGTTGCTTGACTATTGTTATCTTGACGTCGTCAGAATCTTCCTGCTGGTCAAGTTCGACCTTGCCCTTCATTGCGAGATACAGCATTGCTATAAAGCACCTTGCAGTTTCCACGGGCTCCATCTTGGCCACGAGCGTCTGGAACATCAACACGCCATCTGCACTTACAATGTCAAGGATCATTTCCTCGTAGCGCTGGATTATCTGCTCAAACTTGACAAGGAACTGGTCAAAATCAAAGCCCTGGACGGGCTCGAGCTCCAGCTGCTTCTTTCTCGGTCTTGGGTTTGCAAGCTCCATTATCATGTTTTCCAGCATGTGAAGAAGGTCTTCCACCGACACTGGGTAAGTGGATTCGATCCTGAACGGAAGCTCGACAGGGTTGAGCTGGGGTATCGGCTGTTGATTGTTTGGATCATCAATGCCTTTCCGCTGCATGGCAATTTTCTCAAGTGCAAAGATGCTTTCCACCTTGAGACGGTATATCATGGACGACGACAAGGCTGCAATCCCGCACATACGGAGGTCCTTGTTCCCCGTAGCGTTGATGAGCCGCAGGAGCATTTCAAGCAATAGCGCGACGTCGATGTTCCAAACATCCTTTCTCACGAGAAGGGATGGGTTGAAAAGGAGATTCAGCGGAGGCTGGGCTATCGATTTCTTAGTGTCTGGTTCTGCCTGTTCTTCAGCCAATCCTTCCTCAATTCGCCAAATTGGCATTTAATACTTGTTTGTAAAATCATCTTGCGAAAATGGTGATTTATTTGACATCGAAGCA
>DAOL01000097.1 GCA_002501845.1 Nitrososphaera sp. UBA217 | reverse complement strand
GACTTGAGATAGGCGAACACGGCCGAGCCACACTCCGTACAATAATACTTGTATCGGCGTCTTATTTGGGTCTTATAATACATTGCTTGCAGCCAATTTACCCTTCGTGTTTTCATCTTATATTTGCCCTCAGTAGGGTCCAACTCATAGAAATACACCTGCCATCTCTTCTTCGTACTTTGCCGATGGCGTAGGCGCCGGCCTCTGTGGACGTAGCTTTTCGATACTGAGATAATAACCTGCTGCATTTCTGGTAGACCTATTTGATACCTCTTTTCATCATANNCGTTGAGGCCAAAGATACCAAAAACGACCGAATTACAAGAGAATGATTACCCGTCGTATTCGGTGCATCATTACTTTCGCTGGACTATGTGAGCCAAGGCGCTATTCAGTAATATTAGTCGCCATGGTCAGGCCCTCAAAGATCGTGGATCCAGACAAAACACTACAACGGGAACACCAATCATCATCTCATTTTAGGGATATTACTGACGTTCTACACCGCTTTTGTCCATACACCTAATCGGAACATGGCTGTACTTTTGACCCGATACTCTTGTCATATGTCTTTTCTATGGCATTTCGACTAGGGGATCGCGTGTTTGAATCATTTCATCCCACACCAGATGGACGTTTTCCCAGAAAAGACGATCAAATGTTCCAAAGTAGCCGTAGCCTTGGGGTTTTCTGTGGTATTATATCCATAGCGTTTTTAGCCATGTGCATGGTATACCACTTGCCCGTAAAACATGGCGATTAGATACAGGTGCGTCCACTGCAACATTGTGCTGAGCGGCGAAGGGGCTTCTAGGCATTACCTTGCCAACCCCACTCACAAGCTTGAAAAGCTGCCTCCACCTGTCAAGCCGGTAAAAAGCGTGCGGTAATTATTCCCTTATGCTTTCAAGTGTCGACACTACCTGCCACAGCATCGTTCGTATGTGCGACTGCATTTGTGGGCTCTGTGTCGCGTTATCAAGCAGACTGATCGCGTTGGCGGCCCTTACAGACATGCTGCCGCCTTTTTCGTCTTTGAGTGCAAGGAGCACTTCCTTTATCATGTTGCGTATGCTCTTCTGAATGTCGTTGTTCTTTGTTATAGAATCAAGGGTGTCAACAGCGCGCACAAGCCGTTCCTGGTTTTCTTTCTCTTTCAGTTCTTTTTTTGACGAAGTCATCATACATGCCTCCAATAGACGAGTGCTCATTTAGCTACTAGTTGCTTTTGAATGTTTTCGTCGTCACTGCTCAACGCTCGCAGCCACTAGCTCTTCAACGTGCCTTGCACCCTTGACTATTAGAGAAAACATCTGGACATCCCCATCTTCTACACCATCGTACAAGGAAGAGGCAATGTATCCCTTTGCCAGAAGATCGATAATTGTCTGGTGGAGCAGAGTTGCAAAATAGTTCCGGTTTATGTCGTACTCGGTCTTGCTCTCCCATTTGTGGCTTACTGTTTTTATATTCCTTCAAAGAACACGTAATGATGGCTGAAGAGCAGCTAAGGTGCAACATTTGCGACGTTCCGCTGAGCGCTTCTCAGGCAAAGCTGCACACATCAACCTCTTCTCACGAATCGCGCAGAGCCGAGCTTGAGCAAGAACTAAAGGCGGTAAGAAAAGAAAGTTACATAAATGACAGCTCCATCATAGTAAAGTGGGAAAACTCGTTATGANNCCAAGCACCATCTCTTTGAACCTGCCAAGTCCGCGGCCGCCAATGATTATCAGATCGAAGCCCTCCTTGTGCGCATATCCAGCGATACTGGAAGCTGCGTCGCCTTCTGTGATTACAGTCTCGAGCTTGACGCCGCTCTTGTCCGCTATCTGCTTGCACTTGTCTAGTACTTTTGCCGACTCGGTCCTATAGTTAGCAAGCAGGTCGTTGAGCAATTTCTGCGACTCGACGTACACCGTAGGCGGGTTTTCAATCACGTGTATTGCGGTCACGCTGGCGCCTGCACTTTTGGCAAGGAAAATAGCATTGTCAAGAGCGCGGAATGAATTGTCAGACCCGTCTACCGGTACAAGTATCTTTGAGAACATCCGTATTGCAGTGGTTGTGGGTATTATTTTAATGCAGAGTCAGATCCTGTGGCAGCAGGAATTGTATAAACAGGCTAATGATGTACATCGCTGCTAGTACTATTCCCACCTTGAGTCCGATTTCTTTCTTGAACATCATCATGAGAGCGCCGATGGTCACGACCGTCACAAGTATCATCTGATATTCCAGAATAGGGTTCAAGGCGATGTTGGCGTTAAAACCACCGTGATACATCGCCCCGAACACTGCCACTGCTAGTAGCAGTGTATTGTTGAGTATCTTTGAGCCCAGCACGTTTGCAACTGCTATTGACGCGCCCGCTGCCCCCTTCCTTGCGAGGAGCATCATTGATATTTTCTCCGGCATTTCTCCAGCGATCGGGCTAATTATCACGGCAAGGATGATTACCGAAACGCCTACCTCAAGCGAGAAGCCTTTAAGCGACTCAATAAAAGGTGAGGCTCCAAAAAAAATGCCCACGGTGCCTACACCAAAAGCTAACATGGCTTTTATCATCTGATTGCTTGGTCTCCTTTCTGACAAACCTTCGCTTACTTTGACAACTTTGTGAAGATCGGCTGCGTGCGCTTCCTCCTTCTTTACCTTGTCAGTCCTCATCTCCAACAGGGCCATGGTCAGGTAAGCACCAAACATGCCGGCAAAGATAAAACCGTCGATGAAATTGTAGCCATCGATAAAGAGAATCGCGCTGATCACCGCTGTTGCGAGCAGGAATATCTTATCCATCTTGAAGGTCGCAACATCTACTCCCTTTAGCGGCGCTTTTGATAAACGCGTTGTGGCTATCAGAATCATTATGGCCAATCCGAGAGTCATCATGAGCAGGTTGCTGCCAAGGCCGGCGCCTATCGCAGTTCCGTAAAGGCCATCAGCGGCGGCATAAACGACAATAGCAATTTCTGGGAGAGTCGTTGCAATACTCAGCAGCGTGCGGCCCACGAATTTTGCTCCGTACTTTTTTGATAGGTGCTCGGCCCCGTACGAGAGAAGGAAGCTTGCGCCGGTCAGCTCTGCGAGCCACAAAAGCATCGTCAGAAGGTTTTCGGCCAAACTGTTGCTTGTCAGAGTCGAGTTCAATATAAATTACATTTTGGCGTTCTGCCAATAACCAGAATTTACAATCACTTGAATCTTGTATACACGTAGGCCGTATCGACAACTTGATCAATGGTCCAGAGTGTTGGTAGCGTGATCGTTCCCGCATGTTCTAGATCATGGCTGACAATGACATTCCCCCATCCCCATCCCGTCTTGTCCCTTGAAAACGACTTCATAATATGGCTACCCATAAAGTTGAAACCGGCGCTGTGCCTTAGCGATTTTATCAAACTAACCTGTTTTATTACACTGTCTGCAAGCATTTCACCCATTTCAGGGAGCCCGGAAATAAAAAACATCGGCCTTGACAATTTCAAAGTTCCATAGTCAAAGCGCGTAGCATCAGCCCTTATCGCGCTGTAGCTAACGCCGGTAACAGACGAAATCGAATTTTGAAGCTGCACAAGCTGGTGGTCAATCTCTACTCCGTGCGATTCCATTCCAAGGAGCTTGCCGCAGTACGCTATCCTTCCATCGCCGGATCCCACGTCTACTAGTTGGTCAAAGCCGAGTGATTTTGCACCATGCGCAAGCGCAAACGCCGACAGCATCCACGTCGGGTAAAAGGGCTGGTAGCTTGTGTCGTACTTCTTGCTGCTCAGCCAGTAGCTGTTGATGTCGCCTTCGTAAACCTTGCAGGCGATCCCGGAAATTTCTAAGTCATACGACCTCACGTAGATTGAATTGGCCGCCGCAAATCTGTGCAACGCCTGCAGCATGTCGTCGTCAATTGGTAGGTATTTTGAATGCGACAGAGGCAGGATTTCACGTAGAAGGCTGTGCCCATTGTAGACCCGTACAAACTCGTTCTTTAGCTTTGTGATTGCTCTTGGAATGGAATCGTCCATAATCATGTCCTTCAGTAAACTGATTCTGCGCTTGGGCGCAGCCCTCGCCTGTAGCTTTTGTGTCCGCATTCCTTGCATTTGTAAAGCCTTTTGCGCTTGTAAGTGTAGATGGCTTCAGGATCCTCGATTATTTCATGCTGCGTTTTCAGCATGCACCGGTCGCAAAAACGCAGTTCAGATGACAATGTTATCATAATGGAGCAGCAATTTTCAATATATATTCATGTGCCCCGGCAAGACCCCATAGCGCGCAACCAAATGTTTATGAATGAATTGCCAACTCCCATTAGTTGTGCGGTCAAGCGTGGTACTCTTTATCCTGACATTCGCGGTCTTGGGGCTCCTTCTAGGCGTTGCTGCGGTCACAAACACAGGCCAGGAGGGCCAGAGAGACAAGATGAAAGTTGATGAAAATATTACTGCCAACGTAACACATGGTAGCGAGTCCGGTAGCAAGGTCGAAGCTAGTGGCAAGTAAAAGCCCGATTGATTTATCTTCGTAACTTTTTAGCCAAGAGCTCCGGCACCTCTGCAGGACGCTTTGCCACCGGCACGCCAGCCTTTGCGTAGTTGGCCTCTTTTGACTCTGCAGAGCCATAGTTACCGTACACTATCGCGCCAGCGTGGCCCATCNNCTTTTCCTTGGGAGCTGCCCTTCCTGCAATGTAGGCGATGACCGGCTTGTCAAACGATGTCCCTATGATGTATTCTGCCAACTGCTCCTCCGCGTCGCCGCCTATTTCTCCGACGACAACGACCGAGTCGACATCGCTCCTGTCCCGGATAAGGCCGAACGCCTCTATGAGGTTCGTCCCGTTTATGGGGTCGCCGCCAATTCCAAGACACAGCCTCTGACCGTAGCCTTTGCTTGTAAGGTTGTATGAAACTTCGTACATCAGGGTTCCGCTTCGCGAGAATACTACTGTGCTTCCAGCCTTGAAGGGCTGGGCCGGCATGATGCCAACCTTCATTACTTCTGGTAAAATGACTCCTGGTGTGTTTGGCCCGACCATCCTTGCTCCCCTTTTCCTTGCATGCTCTACAGCTTTTATCGAGTCCCTGATTGCGACGTGCTCGGGTATAGCAACGAGCAACTTGATGCCACTGTCAAGCGCTTCAAGGGCTGCTTTTAGGAAGAACGGCGCTGGGACGAACATCCCGGATATCTGTGCGCCGGTGGCCCTCACTGCGTCTGCCATCGTGTCATAGACGGGCGTGCCTTCAAAGTCCTGGCCGCCTTTGCCCGGCGTCACGCCTGCGGCAATGTTTGTGCCGTACGCCTTCATGAGGCGAGCGTGCGTAGAGCCGTAGCTACCTGTTATGCCCTGTATCACTACCGGCTTTTTGCCAAAGTGCTTGTCGCCCTTGCTTCCTACAAGAATGTCAAAGATGTTGAATGTACTTTCCATCGTTGTCATTTGATCACCTGTTTGCTGCCGCGACCGCAGCCTGTATTGCCTCCTCGACAGTGTTATAGAGTTTCGCCCTGCTCCCGTTGAGCATTGCCCTTGCCTTCTCCGACTCGGCCCCAGTGATCCTTGCAAACACCGGGACGGTTATCAAGCTGTTCTTGTACGCATCTAGAATCGCCTGCGCGACAAGATTGGTCCTAACAATACCGCCAAATAGGTTCACTAGTATCACCTCTACTCGCTTAATCTTGCTTATCACCTTCAGCGCCTCGTAGATTGTTTCGGTCGTGGCCCTTCCTCCAAAGTCCAAGAAAGCCCCGGCCTTGCCACCTGCATCGGAGACCATGTCAAGGGTCGACATAACAAGGCCGGCGCCATTGCCAATTATTGCAATGTTACCGTCCAGCTCGACAAGCGAAAAGCCGCTTACCTCTGCCTGCTTTTCAAGTTCCGACACATGTTCGTACTTTTTCAGCTCTGGGTGGCGAAACAGTGAGTTGTCATCGATGATCACCTTGGCATCAAGTGCCATGAGCGAGCCGTCGCCGAGAATTGCGACAGGGTTTATCTCTGCCAATTCAGCTTCTTTTTCACTTACCAACCTTGACAGCTTTGTGGTAAAGTCGACAAATGAGACCACGGTCTTTCCGGTTAGGCCCAGCTTGAATGCAGTTTCCTCTGCAGTATGTGCTGTTAGGCCGTCAATAGGGACGTCGACCAACACCTTGTTTCCGGCACTTTCAATTTCTACTCCCCCTTCTGCAGAAGATATCAGAGAATAGCAGCGCTTGCTCCTATTGAGGAAAAGCGAAAGGTAGAGCTCCTTCTTGATGTCGGCCATTTCTTCAATCAGTATGCCGCGTGGAAGCTCGCCTTTAACTTCCTTGTGCAACAGTTCGCTAAACTTGGAGTCTAGCTCGACTTCGCTTTTGCACTTCACAATAGCGCCGGCTTTGCCCCTGCCGCCGACTGTAAGCTGCGACTTGAGCACCAGAGGATAGCCAAGCTTTCTGCCCCCCTCCCTCGCATCCTTGATAGTGTTCGCAAGGTGCGAGCTTGGTATCCTGATTCCATATTGGTCAAAAAGTTCCTTTCCCTGATATTCCAGCAATCTCATGAGATTTCTAGCAACAGGACAGTCAATTCTTGCTATTTATAAATTAAATTCCTATTCATTGCTTGCTAGTTCACATCTATCCTATGATATCATGGATCAATGGTAGCTGCAGAGATCCTCTGGATTTCCTTGTCAAAACAAGCCGGGCATAGCAGTACTGAATTGAATTCTATAAGGCTTGATGCTAGCTGGTTGCAATTCGCGCAGCTTGTTCCCATTATCAAGATATGCCAACGGAAACTCGTATTTGTGAATTGTGATGTCGTTGGTTTGAAGTGTGCTCAGACAGGCCATTGAGCCTTTGACGTTTTGTCTGTAAGGTCGGCATACAGACTCGTACGTATATTGTCCGGCGCGCTCGGAAGCATGAACGAGAATGTCGCGGTTTGTCCTCTATCTTCGCATCAAGGCCGCTGCGATGGCCTGCATAGGCGCAATCTTCTTCCTATTCTACCTGCCCAAGTTTTGATAAGTGATACTGTCGGCATTGGTGCTCAACCTATTGCGGATAGTATCGCTCGGAGTCGTCATAATTGCTGCGCTGTACCACTTAATCAACTTCCTTAGCTAGGGGCTGATTTTTCCGTGGCCGCAACTGCACTATCGCAAAGTAGATGAGTGAAGCAGCGGCTAGACTCGGAATTGTTGCGCCTATTGCTGGCAGCTGTGGCATGTAGATCGGCGACAGAGGCGACAGCAGATAGTTTGTCAGGGCTCCAAGGGCCCACGCGATTATTGCGGGTGCGCCTATACCAAGCCTGTTGTGCCGCGTATATAGCATCTGCTCTGTGTATTTTTGTTTCCTTAAGACGTAATAGTCGGTGAGCACCACACCAAAGAGCGGCACAAAAATTGCCCCTATCAGGAGCAAGAAAACTTCGTAGTCCTGGATAGAAACTACCGTGGCAAGTATCGTGCTGAGTGCGGTGAACCCGATTATCAGGTATTTTTGGTTTATTTTTGAGAAAATGTCCTGCGTTGACACTGCAGCGGAATACACGTCTGCAAAGGCGTTGTCGGCTTCGTCCACTATAAGGAGTAGCATCAAGAATCCAAAGAACATGGCCTGTATAGCGACAATGATGCCAATGACGTCTGACGTTCCAATCAGCACCCCTCCAAAGTAGAACAGGATATTTGTCATGGCAAACCCAATGAATGTTCCCCACATTGCACTTTTACTCTTCTTTGCAAACCTGTTATAGTCGGCAACAAGCGGCATCCACGATACTGGCATAGCTATGACGAGGTCGAGCGCAGAGAAAAACGACATGCCCTGTCCCGGCGACGAAATGAGTGCAGCCATGTCTGTGGAGTTGACTAGGCTTATGATGATTATTGCAGAGGTCCCGTATGCTATCCACACTGCAAACTTGCCAAGCCACTGCCTTGCGACGTTGAGTGGTCCGGCGATCCCAAGCAGTGCGACAAGCGCGCCAAATATTGCGGCCCAGAAATAGTAAGGCATTACACTTCCAGCGAGCATTTCTGCGGCCCTTGCCATTATCATGATCTCAAACGTCGTCCAGCCGACAAGTTGCATGACATTTAGTATCGCGGGTAGGTACGAGCCCCTGATGCCAAACGAAGGCCTCATCGAAATAAGTGAAGGTATGCCGTGGTTGCTACCTATCTTACCGGCAAGAGAAAGGAGGACCGACCCGGCGACGGACCCCACAATGATTGCAAGCATCGCGTCGAAAAAGCTGGCAGCAGAGAGAAACGAGCCGGCAGAGAAGACAAGCAATCCGACGCCAAGGCTTGACCATAGGATAAAGTAGTCGAGGCCGCCGAGCATCTTGTGCTTGTCCTGAATCGGTTTGACGCCCCACTCTGGCGTTTTGAATAATCCCAAGCTCTAAGTGATTAGAAGAACTCATGTTAATAATCTATTCATTTATGCAAATTGCGGTGAAATCCAGAGGCGCAGATGCAGAACGCTAGCTAGCTTGCGTGTCTAAAAATGCAGGACTGATTCAACAAGCTATTTCGTTCTTGCTGATAGCCGAACACACTCGCGACATGTCTGGTTTTTTTTAATTGTTTTTCGTCATGAACGGTTCAAATTGTGTCTGCCCCGCCAAGTTATGGGGCTGTTGAAATTTGAGCCAGCATTTCTTTCGGGTTCATGAGCTAGTTTTTTAACGTGATTTCCCACATGGGCTGGGAAACTAGTTTG
>DAOL01000082.1 GCA_002501845.1 Nitrososphaera sp. UBA217 | reverse complement strand
GCAAGCTGGAACAACATGACATAATCGAATGCGTCAAGGACGAGCTTGCCGACAAGAGGGCCGACCATAAAGCCCAGGATCCACGCGGCAATGAATGTTGAGATGCTCTTGACCCGTCTGTCAGGAGACGAGTTCGTCGAGACTAGGACTTCAGCAGAGGGCCAAAAGAGCGCGTGGGCAACGCCTGCAATTATCCTGTAGAGCATTAATTCCGGTACCGAGTGCACTGTGGAGAGCATAAAGATCGAAAACACGTTGAGCAACATGCCGGACACAAGCATGTAGGACTTGTTGAACTTGTCAAGCAGCATGCCGACAAAGAAAGGTGCAAACATGTAAGGCAAATAGTTCATAGTCCCAATCAGGCCGACCTGCGAGTAGTCCGCAGCAAGCTGGTCCCTCGCAAACACNNTGCGAAAATTGTTCCTTCAGCATGGAATCAAGCTCTGAATTTCTAGGCCAGCGCAAATACGTGCCGTAAAGTGTTTTGAACTTCAATCCCGCCTTGCCTGCGACAAAATATGCAAATAGGCCAAGGAAATATTTCAGATACGCCGAGACAACCGCTCTTGCAACAGAGTTGTCGGGCTTGCCCAAGTCAACGATAACTAGACGGCCGCCAGCCTTGAGAACTCGATGCATCTCGGCTATTGCCTTTGGTAACTGTATCGCGTCGCGCAATGAATAGCCGCACAGCACTGCATCAAAAGACTCGTCGCGGAACGGCATGCATTCAAAGATACCGGAGGAAAGCGCAACCTGCGCGACAGGGAGATAGTTTTTCACGTTTGCGAGCATCTCGGCGATAGGATCGTACATCACTATTTTTGCGTCATCGCCAGCCTCGGCAAGCGCCACGCGGGACATGTTGCCATAACCAGAGCCGGCATCAAGCACGACGTTGCCTGACATCACCCGACCGCGGATCCCACGAAGCCTGTACTCCTCGTCCTTACCAAGCGAGATAACCCTGTTCACCCTGTCGTAAACGGGAATTACCGCGCGCAATACTTCTATTACTTCACCCCAATATTGGCTTCCAAGACCGGACAATTGCCGGCAGATTCTGCGACGCCATTATTATAGCTACAGAAAGGCAATTATCCTGCCGTTGTTCATGCGCATGCAACTGTGGTCAACTATCGCTGCCCAAAATGCAGCTCACCCCATTCAGTCGGAGTCGACAAGATATTTGACGGTCGGTTAATATTCCGCTGCTCTAAATGCAAGATTTGTTCGATTGTTCCGGTAACGGGAAGCATGGACGAGGCCTACCTTGACTTTCTCGACCGGTACGAGAGCGGCACCGGCGTTGCAGACACAGGCGACCTGAAGCTCCTGATGGAGCAAGAAAGGATAATCCGCCCAGCCAAAGAAATAGACGCTTTCATGGCCGCCGCAAATACTGTCGGCGACCAGCTTCTCGAGGATGTGCTTCACTCCCAGCAGGATTATGTCGTCGACTTTCAGGCGTTAGAAGAACCGCCACCTGAGATTGGCTCAGGCATTGAAGGTCTGCCTGTGGACGAAACGATAATCAATGTGTTGAAGAGCAAAAAGATCGAGCACCTATACAGTTTTCAAGAACAGGCGATCAAGAAAATCCTGCAGGGCAATGATGTGGTTATCACCGCGCCAACGTCGTCTGGCAAGACTGAGGCTTTCTGCATCCCTATATTGCAGAAAATCGCAGAGGAAGTGCCGCGATTTGGTTCGCTTCGCACTGGTAAAGGGAAAGTGTCTGCGATCTTTGTCTACCCTACAAAGGCGCTGTCCCGCGATCAATTGCCGAAGATAAAAGAACTGGCAGAGCCGCTTGGCGCAAGAATTGCAGTTTTTGATGGAGACACTCCGGAAAGCGAGCGGAGCTCTGTGATAGAGTCGCCGCCCGAGGTTATTGTCACTAATTTCGACGTGCTGCACTACCACATGATGCACCGGACGAAATTTTCCAGAATGATAAGAACTGCCAAGTTTCTTGTAGTCGACGAGGCCCACGTCTACACAGGCGTCTTTGGCGCAAACGTACACCACATCATTGCAAGGGTTGAGAGGCTCGCCGGCAAAAAGCTCCAGCTGGTAGCTGCGTCGGCAACCTTGCCAAACGCCGAGGAATTTTGTCAGACGCTCTTCGCCAGGAGGATGCATGTTGTGAAGGGTAAGGGCAGGCGGGGCAGGATAAACCTTGCAATAATCTTTCCTTCCCTCCGCTCATACAGATCATTAGCGCTAGACCTCCTTCGGCAGACCACAAAGCGAAAGCACCGCACGATAGCATTTGCCAGCTCGCACCTTGGCTCCGAGCTCATGGCATTCTATGGATCCCGGCAGGGTGTCAGCATCAGGGTGCACAGGGCCGGTCTGCCGCCAACTCTTCGAAAGGAGATAGAGCAGCAGTTCAAGTCGGGACAGCTGATGGCGATATCCGCTACTCCTACGCTCGAACTTGGAATTGACATAGGTGACGTTGACGCGATAATTTCAAACATCGTGCCTGTCAACCGGCTCACCCAGCGAGTAGGACGCGCGGCAAGGCGCGGCCAGCAGGGATACGCCTTCCTAGCGCTTGGCAACGACCCTATCAGCCAGTACTACAAGATGCATCCTGCCGACTATCTGTCAGATCATGAATACGCGTACACCGATCCGACGAACCCGTTCGTGCTGGAGTACCAGGTGCTTGCGATGGCATGCGACAGACCGCTTTCAATGATAGAATCAAAGCCGGTGTGGGACGCCGTCCAAAAGCTCGTCTCAAAAGGCAGTGTAAAAATGGTCAAGGAGAGGTTCGTGCCCGACCTGAGGGAGGCCATGAAAATCCTCAATGAATACAGCATCCGAGGCATCGGGACCAGGGTCGACATCAAGTTCAACAAGAAAATTATTGGTGATCGTTCGTTGCCGCAGGCACTTGAAGAACTGCATCCAAATGCGATATACTTCCTTGCTGGCCGCCGCTACAAAGTTCAAGAGTCACATTTTGAACAAAACAGTCAGCCCTACGCCGAGCTGGCCGCGATCCCTGCAGACTACCCGTACTACACAAAGGCCTTGACGGACGAGTGGCCGTCCATACTGGAAATATACGAGAGAAAAATAGTATTTGGGGTTGAAGTTGCGTACTGCGCGCTCAAGATCCAAAAGAAGGTGATGGGCTACGCGAACATCGAGATCGGACAGGAAGTAGCGCAAGGAAAGAAGGTTTTCTTGGACAAGCCGCTTGAATACGAATTTGTCACAAAGGGCTTTGTGTTCAGAGCACCCCGTCCTGCAGATATTTTGGAAAAAGTCGATGATGAACAATATGTCGAAATGAGCGGCTTCCACGCGTCAGAACACGTCCTCATTGAGGGAAGCGCGATGATAACAGGCGGAGCGTCCCAGGACCTTGGCGGTATTTCTCTTGGGTCATCAGGACTGATATTTGTTTACGACGGGAGTATAGGAGGCAACGGCGCAAGCAGGGCACTGTTTGATAGACTTGACAAAGCGTTTGGTCGTTCGTTGCGCATATTGTCGGAATGCCCTTGTAAAAGCGAGAGCGGCTGCCCCCGCTGCACATATTCCTATCGTTGCGGCAACAATAACGAGTTCCTGCACAAGCACGCCGCCATTGAGGTGATGAATAGGATAGCAGACGGTGAAAAGACAGAGATAGGCGACAATGTCTGGGGAGACAGGGCGCTCGTATAACTGGGTAAAGTTTAAGAGTAGTCGTGGACGGTTCTGTAATAAAATTGGAAAAGGCCGTCACTGCTACTCGCGCAAAGTGGCAGACACTTGAGCACAAGGGTGTAGCATTCCCACCCGAGTACCAGCCAAGGGGGATCGTTGTAATGATAAAGGGGGAAAAGCTGCCGCTCAACCGAGATCAGGAAGAATTGGTTTACGCGTGGGCAAAGAAAAAGGACACACATTATGTGCAGGACCCTACATTCCAGGCCAACTTTATGAGCGATCTCAGGCCATTCTTGCCTGAAAAATACAGGAACATCACTATGAAAGACATAGACTTTTCAACGGCTTACAAATTAGCAGACGAAGAAAAGCGAATGAAGGATCACGAAAAGGAAAAGTACAAAACTCTTGCAAAGGAGGAAAAGAAAAAGATCTCACAGGCCAAAAAGGCCGAGCGCGAAAGGCTCAAGGCGACGTACGGCAAGGCAGTTGTGGACGGAGTTGAAGTTGACATCGCGAACTGGCTAGTCGAGCCTCCAGGATTGTTTATGGGCCGCGGCCAGCACCCGATGCGCGGGCGGTGGAAACCACGTGTGAGACCGAAGGACGTTACGCTGAATCTGGGAAAAAACGCGCCCGTGCCGGAAGGCAACTGGAGAGAGATCATCCACGACCAATCGTCAACTTGGCTTGCCACTTGGATGGAAAACCTTACTGGCAAGCGTAAATACGTGTGGCTTCACGACTCTGCTGCGCTCAGACAGGAAAACGACAGGGCAAAGTATGACAAGGCGAAAAAGCTTGCCGAGCAGGAGGGCAGGGTGCACCGTGAAGTGATAAGGAGGATGATGAAGGGAGGCGACAAGACTGCAACTGTAGCTTATCTAATTTTGAAACTTGCCATGAGGGTAGGTGACGAAAAGGACCCTGACGAGGCAGACACCGTTGGCGCAAGCACGCTGCGGGTCGAACATATCAAATTCCCACACGTAAGCAGCAAACAGATGATAGAGTTTAATTTCTTGGGCAAGGACAGCGTCCCTTGGCAAAAAACACTAGAAGTTAATTCGGACGACACAAAAGCTCTGTATGAAAACCTGAAAAAATTCATGCAGGGAAAAAAGCCTAGCGACCCGATCTTTGATGGCATCAATTCGCGCAAAGTAAATGCGTTCCTTCAGGACATAATGCCGGGTCTGACGGCCAAGGTGTTCAGGACTTGCATCGCAACAAGGGTAGTGCAGCAAGACCTGTCAAAGGCAANNGAGGAAACGGTGGCCAAAAAGAAGGAAGCAATAGCACAACTAAAGGCAGATATTGCCGCCAGGAAATGGAAGACTGAGCTTCAAGAGCAGCGACTAAAAGAGCGGCTGGAAAAGATGGAAGTTCAGCTAAAGCTGCAGCAGGAAACGCGCGACTACAGTCTAGGCACGTCACTTCGGAACTATATCGATCCGCGCGTTATGAAAGCGTGGCTCAACTACGTCGAGCTTGACTGGACAAAAGTTTACACAGCGACGCTCCAGCGCAAGTTCAAATGGATCGAAAGCCACAGGGACAAGAACTTCCGAACGTTCTATCCTGAAACGAAAAACTAGTGCGGCAGAAGACTTATATCATTTCCAGCGTTCCTTTTAAGGTTGATCGGATATTCTAATGATATCTACATATCCTTGGAGAGATGGAACGAGGTTTTTCATTCCAGGGATGCTTCTCATTGCTGCAATCGCCAATATTCCAGTCTCGGAGGAGCAAAAACAAGATTATGCTTCAGAGTCTTTATTTATGGCTGTTTTTGCAAACGGCGATACGCTTGTCGAGTACGACGTCAGTATTAACGATCCGCTTGCGAAGGACATAAGGATCAAGCTTTTCGGCGGGGCACACATTAACGATCTTATCGTCGTGGACAATGAAGACAAGCTGGTGGACTATGAAATCGGGAGCAGCTCAAACGAAATAGTGCTGAATACTCCGGGAGTACCTAACGTCAGGATAAGTTACTCGACGCCAGATCTTGCCAACAGGATTCAGGGCATATGGACTTTTTCGTTCAATTCTACTACCGGCTTTTCGATAAGGCTCCCACCTGACAGCGTGCTCATCNNAGGATCAGGCAAATATTGCAATCCAGGTAGCCAACGTAGCGATCGAAGAAACACGCAACCAGCATCCAGACATTGTTCTGGCCGGAGCTGAGGGACTTGTTCGGGAGGCAATCATCAAGCGGGATGCCGGCAAGTTCGCTGAGGCCGAGTCACTGGCACGCAAGGCAAATGATGCAGCAGTTAACGCAGGCAGGGACTACGAGAGCGCGCAAAGCGCAATTGCCAATACTGACAGCAAGATAAAGCAGGCGGTAAGCGAAGGCCGCGACGTTGTGGCTGCCAATAAGATGTTGGACCAGGCAGGGACCGAATTTGCAGGCGGCAACTATGTAGCTGCCAAAAAATCTGCTGAGGACGCAGCTGGAGCGATAGGAAGCAGGCCTCCCGGGACTCAGATGACGCTGCCTGTGATAATCGGAGCAGTAGCCGCTGCGGGCGGCGTGGGCGCACTGGTCATTCTTAAAAGGAGAAAGCCACAGGCGATGCAAGTACATGGAAGAGAACCGCCAAAGGTTTCTAACAACAGTACGACCATGATCAGGCCTCCAGCAGCATTACGAGAGGAAGAAATTGAAGAAGATCCAGCGGGCGCAGAAGAGTCCTTTGAAACTGAGGGCAGCGTGCCGCTCGAGCAGGGCACGATCCCTGATTCACAGATCGACAAGTCGGTACTTGGTAGGATAGTTGGCAAGGTAATTGAAGAAAGGCCGCACCTGCGTCCCGAAGACCAGGATGTGCTAAAATTCCTTGTGGAGAGAGAAGGGGCTGCCTTTGAAAGTGAGATCAGGACCAAGTTCCAGCTGCCCAAGACCACAATATGGCGACTGGTCAAAAGACTGGAAAGGGAGGAGCTTGTCGAGATACGCAAGGCCGGGGGCCAGAACCTAATCAAATTCAAGTTCGAGGACAAGCTGCCTTAGCCACACTTAAATAAAGCAAAAATAATTATTACTTATGAGCTACGTCCCAGATGATATTTCTTCACTGTTGTCTACGCCTATCGAGCATTACATCGACACAAACGTGGTAATTCTCGAAAGTGACAAGTTCACGGATGAGGCGCTAAACCTCATGAAGGAGAAGGGCATCAGGAGCATCCTTGTGTCCCACCTTGGCGAGGTTATGGGTATTGTTAGCAAAACCGACATATTGTTCAAGGTAATGTCGCAGGG
>DAOL01000031.1 GCA_002501845.1 Nitrososphaera sp. UBA217 | reverse complement strand
AACCAAGACGCGCAATCGTCTAGCATGTCAGAAGGAATGGCCGACAGGATCCACCACCTAGTGGAGGGGATGAACCGGTTGGAGCTCCAGATAGCCGGCGAAGCGGAGGTCATCAAGGATCACTACGTCAAGGCAGCAGCATCCATGCCGGAGGACAAGAACTATTTCCTGAATGGTGTGCAAACAGCCTCAGTGGTCAGGTCGTACTTGTTGACACGCAAGGGCGTCGAAGTGCCCGGCGAAGGGACGATCCCGATACCGGAGTTCATCGACAGTGTTATCAAGTTTGCAAACTACCCAAAAAGAAAGATTGAAGTACTGAACGATCTTGCCACGCATCTTCAGAACATTTACGCCCTTATTGGGTCACCGCAAGAGGCGCAGTAGCCATTTACCGGAAATATGTACTAGTTTTTTATTCGAGAGGTTTTTATGGTACCCTCTCGTTTAGAGAAGCGTGAAATACAGGAGCCGGACTGACATTGCTGCGGCAATGCTTGAAATAGCTCTTGACGGCGCAATAAAGACCAAGATAATGTACAAGGCGTTTCTGTCGTTTCCACAGCTAAAAGAATACCTTACCGTGCTTGAAGAAAAGGGATTGCTCGACTTCATCTCGACCGATCACGAGTACCGCACGACGGACAAGGGCAGGAACTTCCTAAAAATGTACAAAGATGTCGGCCAGATGATATTTCCAAGCTCTGTAGGTAAGAAAAAGTAATCAGGTCCACGGCCAGAACGACATTCCCCGAATGCTGCACTGCTTTCTAATTATCGCCTTTGCCTTCCTGTCCGCTTCTATTTCGGTTGTGCCGCTTTTGAGGTACTGCAACATGAGTTCCTCATACAACTTTTTGGCGCGCTCTTCTGTGAATTCCTTGTATTTCTTGCCTTCTTGGATGGCGGGCTCACCTGCGCCCTTTAGTTCCATGTATTCCTGCTTGCAGGCTTCGCACGAATCGTCAAAAAACTCGGTGTGGACCGGGCACCGCGTCTTACATCACCGGATCTTCCGTGATCTTCAGGCTGCCGTCAGAGGCGACCTCGACACACATTATCGCCAAGACCGGCCTTGCGTTTTCCAATCCTTCCCTCTCGATGATGTTCTTTGCCATCTTTAGTCGATACGGCCTGGCCCAGTGCTGCCCTACCTTGTACTTACCGTGCATGTCTGTCGGTGTGACTTTGATTATCGCGACTTCGTGCACTACCGGCATATCCGCGTCAAGAGCTTCGTACCTGCCCTCCTTCTGGTACTTTTCCATCAGCGCGTTCAGCGCCTTGGCCTTTTCCTCGCTATCGTCCACGATCTGAGCCTTGCCCTTGATTACCACGCTTATGTAGAGCGTGTCTGCCTGCGACGCATCAGTAGGGTGGAAATAGTATGACGGCAAAAAGCAGATGTGCTGGTCCACTTCAAAGCCGACGTTCGGGTTGCGCCGGATGTTGTCTAGCTTTTCACCAAAGGGGTGAGAATGCATATAGATGGCGCCGTGGGCGTAGACAAAGTTCATGGGTATGACCTGCGGGCAGCCATCCTTGTCAATCGACGCCACTCTACCGGCAGACTGGCTGTTGAGAAAGTTGATTATCTTCTGCTTTGACTGTATTTCGTATTTTTTTACCAGCTGCACTACGTTATTGCATACTTGCCAGGCCGTTAAAAGTTATGCTGAAAACGATTACACTGCTGGCGCTCTGGGTCAGCTGATAGCTAGTCTATTAGATGACGCTCAGGGCCTGACGATGTTTGTAGTCAATTCATGTCCATTAACTATCTTAGAGAACAATATTAGCAGTCAGGCTGTCACCTATTTTAAGAGNNGATGATGAATATGATATCGTGCATGTTGTACGAAGGCACTTAGAGAAATGGGGTTTTAGCGTTGATACTTTCACAAATCCACTGTTCGCTTTACAGAAGTTCAAGGATAACCCAGATCGCTATTCTGTCGCCCTACTAGATATTCGGATGCCAGAGTTGAACGGTATTGCTCTGGCTAAAATGATGCAAGAGATAAAGCCAAACATGAATATACTAATAATGACAGCCTTCGAAATTCATGCAAACGATCTCAAGGCTAGTTTGCCGACAATCAATTACGGTGACGTTTTGATAAAGCCGTTAAAAATCGACAAAGTTTGCAGTGCCGTAAAGAAACATTTGCAGATGGCCTAGATGAAAGCGTAACAGCACTAGTCAATGTTATTGCTATTGACCTAAATCTTCTAGCCATGCATAGTCTATTTCATAATGGCCAGTTTCGCGTTTGTGAGTTAGAACCTCATCTGCAAACAGAAAAACGATATCGCACGCCTTACATCTGAAGACCTTATCAAGTCTTCTCATCATGCGACCTCATCACCATGCAATACCATTCAAACTGCTCTTTTTTAAGAGAAACGACTCAAAGACACAGAAGATTATTTTTGCCAGCGCGTCATGAGTGAATCCAACACTTTTCGGGGCGATTTCAATGATACATTGCTAAAAATCATGCATATAGAAATATTCTAAATAAGAAAGAACCCGCCGACTAGCTTTAGACTTGATAGAAAAGTAGAGGTAGCGCAAAGCCTCCGCGTGTTAAGAGTACCGGCTAGGACTGACCAGAGCGAATTTTAGTAG
>DAOL01000013.1 GCA_002501845.1 Nitrososphaera sp. UBA217 | reverse complement strand
GGTCGTTTGGTGAACCCTTTGAAGATTAGGCGTGTATGTCTGCTTTTCAGCTCGCCCGGCGGATTCTTCATCACCCTTTCTGCGCCGGCGTACTGCGTTGTTACGGCCTTGGCATCCTTTATCCCCATAACTCTGAGTTTGACTCCGCATTCGCGCTCGATCTCAAAGAGAGCGTGGTTTGAGTCGATGTCATGTTTTTCAAGAATGTAGAGGGGATAGCCGTGGCGATCGTCAAATGCTGGCGAGATGCTGCCTGCAAGCGACTCGTCTACAAGCTCGGAGACACTAAAATCACCGTTCCCCTGCTTGATGGACCCGCTTGTCCCGGTAAAGCTGGTGCAGTAGCATTCAATGCCTGCTAGCCTGTCGATCTTGGGGACAACAAAAGTCATTTGCGAGCGGCTATTCCTTCTTTTTCTTAGTTTTCTTCGCGGACTGTCGCGGCTGCATTGTTTTAACAATTGATTTCAGCTGCTCGATATTCTCCGCGTGTTTTGACCGTCTTAACACATCCACCGGCATGCCGCTCTTTCTGGCGACCCGGGAGTTAAGGCCGGCTTCCATCAGCTCTCTTAACGAATAGCCCCTACCGGTTCTGATAATGTAACCATTTCTGACCGTTGGCTTGGCCGCTTGCATGGGTGCTCTATGCACCCGCTATAATAAAATCATGCCGCGTGCGCCTTCCTGTATGGCCCCCTTGACCTCTTGCGGGCCTTTTCTTCCTTACTAGCCTTCTTGAGAAGCGAGGATTCTTGCTCCGCGAAATTGTGCACCGCGATATTATGCACTTCAAGCTCCTCTGGTTTTGCAAATATCATCCCGCAGATGGTGCACTTTGGCATAGTTGACAATGCATTCCTTAGTAATTTACGCTTTCCCGCTACGCAGGATCACGACTACTGGTGTAGTTTAACCTTTTTTACTGCCGGCTGACTACCTGATGCATGGCATACTGGCTGTTCAAGCAAGAGCCCTCCACTTATAGCTATTCGCAACTCGAGTCGGACAGGACAACTGTGTGGGACGGGGTGAGAAACAACCTTGCCCTCAAGCACCTCAAAAGCGTGAAAAAAGGTGATGAGGCACTATTTTATCATACCGGCGAAGAAAAGCAAGCAGTAGGCATTATGGAAATAATATCGGACCCATATCCAGACCCAAAGGACAAGTCGCTTGTAGTGGTCGATGTTCGACCTGTCGGCCGGCTCGCCAAGCCGGTAACGCTGGACGCAATAAAGCAGGACCAGGCGTTTTCTGGATGGGAGCTGGTGCGAATTTCAAGGCTATCAGTGATGCCGGTCCCGGAAAAGCTCTGGAACAGGATAATAAAAATGAGCAGATGATGATTATAGAAAATAGGCACCGCTTTGCAATTAACCCGGAACGTGTTACTATCGTAGATGGCGGAAAAGCTCAGGGACATAAAAGAGACAGCATCTGATGCAGTTGAGATAATAAGAGAGCTTGGCTCACCAGAGGTGCAGGAGTCGCTTGAAAAGATACGGGAAGTTGCCAAGACAGTTCGCGATATTATCGTGTCGCTCGAAGACCCTGCAATGGTGGCAAACATTGAGAACATGCGCAAGATAACCGAGTCCGTAGAGAATACAAGTGCACGGACAGAAAAAATTACAACCGAGCTGAGAAACTCGGGTGTCCTAGACGAGGCAAGGGAGACGATCAGGTCTGCTAAAAGCGCTATCAGCTCTATCAGCTCCGTCGGTGATGCCAAAAATATGGGCGAAACGATGGATGCGATCAAAGAGATGCTGCGTTCCATTTCTGGACTTGTTGACGAACTGAAGTTGACAGTCGCGTCTTCTAAGAAAGCTGGCGTCATTCATGACGCAGAAGAAGCAATACGCGAAACTAGGAGCACGTTTACTGAACGCAAATAGCCGATGGTTCTTCTTTTATATGATGAGGTCATATAACATTCAATGTCTAATAGTAGTAATGTAGGCGCCACGAGCATAAAAGAAATGACGCCGCAGCAAACCGCTGAAGCGATCAAGAACATTGCAAAGAGGATAAGGGAAGAGTCGACCAAGATGCGCGAGACGGTCAAGATAATCAGGCAGAGCGGCGCAATAGAGGAGCTGACAGAGGCCGTGCGCGAGGCCACGGTGGCAGCGCGCGACAGCGCCAGAGAGATTAGCGAAGTCGCGAACGAACTGAAGAAGCGCGGCGTCATCAGGGAGACCATAAGCGCGGCCGAAGAAACCGGGTCTGCGGCTCGCGAGACTGCCCAGACAATGAGGGACACGGTCAGCAGGAACACTTCGTAAAAGGCGACTTTTGCCGCCTCTCCTCATTTATTTTGCGACCAGAATAATTTTCTACTTGATTTATTCACGACGCTTTTATGGACGTCGGTACATACGATAGCCATGAAATATAGAAGCAGAACTGACATAACTGCACAAATTCTAGAAGCTGCAAATGGCGGCGTCACAAAGACCAAAATAATGTACAAGGCTTTCCTGTCGTACGCGCAGTTGAAAGAGTACCTGGCGGTGCTCATTGAAAATAGACTACTCGAATACATCGAAGGGGAGCAGAGCTACAAGACGACCGACAAGGGCAATCGCTTCCTAAAGATATACAACCAGATCGGCGAATACGTTGCACCGGACATAGAAAAGTAGCAAGAATCTATGCTTAAATAACCACAGGCATTGGATCAAAACTGTGTCTCCAAAGCGGCGGGTAGCAGTCATGACTACAATATTTGCTGCACTCGGCGTGGGGGTGAGTGTCGGCATCATTGCTGCTGGAGGAGGATTTTCTGGCGGCCGGCCGTTCCCGAACCCGCCCACGGCTCGGGACATCTGGGTAGTGGGTGCCAACATAAAAGACGGGATGACGCTTGACTATTCCCTGACAGCCGTCGCCGACGCAAGTTCGCTTAACTCCACGCATGTATCCATGACCTTTGGGAGGTCCGGCAGCGAATGGGACGTGCAATTCACTGTTGTCAACGGGACGACGCAACCTGTAGAAAAAACGGTCATGATGTCAAAAGAGCTTACGCGTGAGGGGCAGCTGGACGAGTCGTTCAAGCCCTACTTTGAGTCCATACAATTGTCAATTTTTGCAGTCCGTGACATGGAGTACGGAGAAAGTCCCAAGTACCTTGTCGTAGGCGCGCCGTGGAATATTATATTTGTCAGCGCGTCTTCTGTGACTGTCAGGGTCACGAGCGAAGAAACGGTTCAGACACAGGCAGGGACGTTTGATTCCTTCGTCCTGAGTTACAAGTTGGCTGAAAAGACGAGCAAGATCTGGGTCGTCCGCGACATGCCGCTGCCGGTCAAGGCAGTAGTCTATGACTCTGCAGACAAGCTGCAGTACCAGTACGAGCTTAGTCGGGCGGCGGGGGTCTAGATGCAGATCGGAATCGGGTCAGAATAGCATTTTTGTAGCTCAAGCCAAAGCCCCCACCAAACAGCAAATTTGCTGTCGCGCGGTAACGTCATCGCCGATATGAGCTTGCAAAAGTACTAACAATTCAGAAACAATTTACGCATCAGTCTTCTTGGTCGGGAAATACACATTTTCTACAAGCCAGTCTGCATACGATCTGACTTTTTCGTCTATCCTGCACCAGAAATGCACCGAGCCGGGCAGGACCTCGATCCTGCCCTCAGGCATAACTACTTTGACGCCCTCCTTTCCCTCATACATATATGCATCCTGTGGCCGGGCTTCGCTGCCGAGAAGCTCGATTGCCTTTTGTTTCAGCATTTCCCTAGGAATAGGGAAGGTTTTGCGGAACTTGTCAACTACGATGCCTACATTTTCAGTACCGTACGAACCAATATCAGATAGCTTGTTATGCGCGGGAAAATGTAGTTGTAGGTTGACGTTATGGCGCGAGCCAACAAAAAGCGCCAGCTCGTTTACCTTCTTGTATGCCATGTTAGGGCTTCTCTTCAAAGCCGTCGCAAGGGAGTCCCGGTTGCGCTCAATGTTGTAGCGCAGGTCGTCCATGAGGCTGGAAAATGCTGCCACATTTGTTCTTCCATGGTTTGCCATTAATAGGGATTATAGATGCCGCCACTTATAAAAAAGTCAAGCCAAAAAAGCCCTGCTGGTTTGAAATCAGCAGTAAAATTCATGTTTTGACATAAGATTTGAAAGCCGCAGAATAATTTGAAATATTCAAATTGCAATCAGACGTATTTTGCGAACATATGTTCATTATCTCGACTGTTACAATAGTTTCTCAGCGCTGATTTCGAGTATCATCTGTGAACCCGTTGTTGTTTTTGAATTAACAATGTTAAGTCTGCTTCATTAAGCAATTAGTCTAAATTGGTGCATGGTTCACAACAATGCGACCGTAACTGACACTCTCGCCATTATTTTAGCGTCGGCGATGGGCAAAGGTGTATCAGACAAAGAGATTATGTCAAGAACCCACTTATCTTATGACTATTTGCTGAGATATCTGACAGTATTGTTTCAGAATGTGTTAATCGAATACGACGAATCTACAAATTTGCTAAAGACCTCAGAAAAAGGCAAACGTATTTTAGCGACGTGCAAAGAGATTCAAAAATTCATACACTAATCACCGGCGGCCTTTTTCCCATAGCTGGCATTTTAGTTACTTTGACTATAGCTGGGCATGCTAGACCTACGCGGTTTTAGCAAAAGGGCTTTAAGATTTTTCGCATGTGATTGTTAAGCAGCAACCCAGAACAACGTTAGAGTAATTAGCATTACAATTATTATAGCTCTTGTTCGATCTCTACACAGTTGATCAAATCTGAACAACTCTTTGGCAGAGCCAAGAAGCTTTTGCCCGGTGGGGTCAACAGTCCCGTGCGCTTTTACGAGCCTTATCCATTCTTTGCCACCTCTGCAAGGGGTAGCAAGCTCACTACGGCCGATCATAAAACTTACCTCGACTATTGCATGGGCTACGGAGCAATGATTCTTGGTCATAGCTATTCTTCCGTAATCGAAGCAGTCAGGTCACAGCTTGACAACGGAACGCTCTTTTGCGTGCCGACAGAGCGCGAGATCAAGTTGGCAGAAATGATTTGTAAGGTAGTTCCGTGTGCCGAAATGACCCGTCTTGTCAACACGGGCTCCGAAGCCACGATGCACGCGATCAGACTTGCTCGGGCCTTTACGAAAAGAAAGGGTGTGATAAAATTTGAGGGAGGGTACCACGGCGCGCATGACTATGTCCTTGCAAAGGCAGGTTCTGGCGCGGCTAGCATTCCGGCATCAGAAGGAGTACTTGAGGAAGCGTCGGCGCGCACAGCAGTCGTGCCGTATAATGACCCGGCCGCTCTTGAGCAAGCGATTGAAAAGAACCGCGACACCGCATGCGTCATAATGGAGCCGGTGCTTGCAAACATCGGGCTCGTACCGCCGGAAAAGAGATACCTCAACGAGGTGAGGAAGATAACGGAGCAGAATGACGTGGTCTTGATATTTGACGAGGTGGTAACAGGTTTTCGACTCGAGCTTGGCGGCGCAGGCGAATTCTTTGGCATCAAGCCGGATCTTGCGACGTTTGCAAAAGCACTTGGCAACGGTCTGCCAATAGCCGCGATTGGAGGCAGAAAAGAGATAATGAGCAGGCTTGCGCCATCAGGCCCCGTGTACCAGGCAAGCACATTTGCCGGCAACCCGGTGTCGGTTGCAGCCGCCATTGCTACGCTGGAGTCTCTCATCGAAGCTAAGAACTCGATCTACCCCAAGATTGCAAGGACATGCGATAGCATAGTCAACGGCATCAAAGATATGCTATCGAGCGCCAATCTTGATTGCACGCTGAATTCAATAGGCTCGATGTTCCAACTGTTTTTTACTAATGAAAAAGTAAAGGACGATGCAAGTGCCAGAAAGTCAAACACGGCAATGTTCCGCAAGCTGTTCGACGAGCTGATAAAACGAGACGTATTCATCCCGCCTTCACAGTTTGAGACCTGTTTTGTTTCGTACGCGCACAATGAAGACGATACGGACAAGACCATTGAAGCGTACGGTGAAGCTTTTCGCAGGATAAAGAAATGAAGACTGTACGAGTTGGGACTAGGGGCAGCCGGCTTGCGATAGCGCAGACAGAGATAGCGCTGGCTGCATTGCGCAGGGTGCACGCCGGGGTGCGCTTTGAAGTAATAACGATAAACACCAAGGGTGACGTGGACAAGCGGCCGCTTTTCACTATGGATGAAAAGGGGATCTTCGAAAAAGAAGTCAATGAAGCGGTCAAAAAAGGTGAGGCTGACTTTGCAGTCCATAGCTTGAAGGACGTACCGTCCGACCTGTCAGAAGAACTTGTAGTGGCGTGCATCCCAAAGAGGGCAAGCCCAAACGATGTGCTCGTCAACGACAAGGGCCAAAAGCTCAAAGAGCTTGCGCCCGGCTCTGTCGTAGGAACGAGCAGCCTCCGGCGAGCTGTGCAGCTGGCCAAGTATAGACCTGACCTCGATGTCAGGCCAATAAGGGGCAATGTCGAGACGAGGGTAAAGAAGGTGATCAACGGCGAGTACGGGGCAGTGGTGCTTGCTGAGGCCGGTCTGACGCGGATCGGCATGAAGGACGTCATTGTCGAGCGCTTTAGCGTCAGGGATTTCGTGCCGGCGCCAGGTCAGGGGGCAATAGCCATAGTTTGCAGGCACGACGACAAGATCCTCATCAACATGTTGAAGCAGATCGAGGACCCGTGCTCCCGTGCCGAAGTGCTGGCAGAGAGGGCGCTAATAAGAAAAGTTGAAGGCGGCTGCAGGTTCCCGCTCGGGGCAGTGGCGGTGACTAACGATGACAAGATTACGCTTTACGCAAGCGTTTTTTCTGCAGACGGCACTCGCAATATCAAGGTGAAAAAAGTGGGCAAAGCAAACGAACCGGAAAAGCTGGGCGGGAAGGTAGCCGACGTGCTTGTCAAGCAGGGTGCTATGGCGATGGCAGAGGGCTGGCGAAGGGCGGTGGAAGAGTGGAATAACAAGTTATGAAAAAGGGGAAGGTGTTTATCTGCGGAGGAGGCCCGGGCGACCCCAAGCTCATTACAGTGCGGGCAATGGAGCTTTTGAAAAGTTGCGATGTTGTCCTGTATGACAGGCTCGTCGGCAAGGAGATAATCGACCAGATCCCTGCGGGAACGGAGAAGGTCTACGTCGGAAGGACCGTCGGGCAACCGACCACTCATCAAGACAGGACAAACGAGCTGATGGTAAAATACGCAGAAAAGGGTAAGAATGTCATGCGGCTTAAGGGGGGCGACCCATTTATTTTTGGGCGTGGCGCCGAAGAAGCCGAGTACCTGATTAAGCGTGGTATCGAATTTGAGATAGTTCCAGGCATAACATCTGCGATAGCGTCACCGGCATATGCTGGCATCCCGCTAACCCACCGCCGTTACTCATCTTCAGTCGCGATAGTCACAGGGCACGAAGATGCGGAAAAGGATGAGCTGGTGGTCAAGTGGGACAAGCTAGCAGGCGCGGTGGACACCATCGTTGTTCTGATGGGCATCGGCAAAGTGGATCAGATTTCGCGAGATCTTATGAACGCGGGCATGAAAAAGGGGACCAAAATAGCGATCGTCGCAAGTGGCACAACCGACAAGCAGAGGATAGTGAGGGGAACACTTGCTACTATTGTTAGCGTCGCCAAAAAGGCAGCTGTCAAGCCCCCGGCCGTTATCGTGATAGGCAAGGTCGCCGGCTTGGACAATCTGGAGTGGTTCAAGTGACCGCAATGCCAGGGCTGAAAAATAAGATCGTTGCAATCACAAGAAACGCGCGCGACGCGAGGGAATTTTCACACCTCGTGAGCGAGCAAGGGGGCAGGGCGATAGCACTCCCAACGATAGAGATAGTGCCCAAGGAACCACAGGTTGCAAAAGAGTTTCTTGACAGGCTGCAAAAGAAAAAGTATGACTATTGCGCGTTCATGAGCCCACAGGCTGTAGACGTGCTCTTTGACCTTGCCGGTAAAGAAGTTGTACTGGCACTAAAATCCACCGCAGTAATTGCAGTTGGGCCAAAGACAAAACAGGGCCTTGAAGAGCGCGGTGTAAAGGTTGAGCTAATGCCAAAAAAATTCTCTTCGGCAGGGCTGGTCGGCCTCTTGTCTTCAGTAAAGCCGACAGGGAAAAAGATAATCATCCCGCGTAGCGGCGCTGCAAACGAGTTTGCCACAGAAGCACTTACCAGCCTTGGAATGGATGTCGACGAAATCCTTCTCTACAATGTGCGCACGAGCAGCATAACGCCTGTCTGGCGCGAATTTACCGATCTGCTTCGGCAGAAAAAGGTGGATGCGATCGTTTTTACGAGCGCNNGTCAGGGGTGCGTTAGAGCTTGCAATGCAGATCGCGTAACTCTTTTTAGCCTTTATGGCGTCGCATAGATAGCATGACAGAAACCGTAACAAAGCAGGGTGCCTGCTTGAAGATCCCGAGATTCAACATAATACGCCAGCTTGAAAAGAAGGCTGATTTCCCGCACACATCCTGTTGATCGATACCTGCGCGACGCGGACAACTAGCCCGAGCTAAGATGTGGAACGCGATAAAAGAGAACGAGCAGAACCACCTGAAGCTGCTGTGCGAAGAACTGGTGAGGGAAGCTAAAGAAATAAACTAAAGTAGAAAAGCGCTGGGTTTAGCAGCACGCCTTGTCTCGATCGCCAGCATGTCCGACATCCTTTCGGCGGCCTCAAGGTACTCGACGCCCGTGGGGGTAGTGCGGAAGTGCCTAAGCGAACCTGCGTTGATATCCAGCTCTAGCAGCCCGCTTTTTATTAGCGCCTGCGTATATTCCTTGGCCTGACTGTGGGTCAAGTACGCGTGGAACATTATATTGGTGATGCCTGCCCCACCTTGAGCGCTGTACAAGATATCCCTCATTATTTCGTCTTTTTGCCGATTACGCATCCTACTCTCTATAGCAATGGCTGTCTGGATATAAGATTAGCGTCAAAGTGTTATAGAAGATTCTTCTATCGATTGTACGCTCTATACACGTGTAAGTGGACGATGGTGGATCCATAATCTTTCAGGAGCATAAACTAAAAAACAGACGTACAAGATGGACTCGGTTATGTCATTTTTGATATCTTGGGCTTGATTGGTAAGGTGTTACCGTTTCCGCCGTCAAGTACAAGTGTTGGATTTGTTCCCTTCTCCACTATAACGAACTTTGTATTTTCTTGCATCGCTTCTTGTGTTACTTCTAGCTGCTTTAGAGTAATGGCATTCTCTTTGAAGTATTCTTGAGCTGCTCTGTTTACAACTTCTATTCTATTTGCGTCAGCTGCAGCAATTAGTTTGATCTTTGAAGCTTCTGCTTCGGCAACTGTTTTGATTGCATTTGCTCGACCTTCTGCTTCAAGAATTGCTGATTGCTTTGAACCTTCTGCCCTCTTAATAGCAGCTTGTCTTTCCCCATCAGCTTGTGTCGCTAATGCTTGAGCTAGGTCTATTGCGGCGACCTTTTTGTTGTTGGCTTGTATTACAGCATTCATGGTCTCTTGTACTTCTTTAGGCGGATCGATTTCTTTTACCTCAACTCTTACAACGTCAAGACCCCATTCAGTAATTTGTTTTTGTATTTGTAACATGATTTCAGCATTCAACTCACCACGTTTGCTGTTAACATTAGAAAAGTCTCTATCACCAATCACATTGCGCATTGTTGTTCTTGCAAGAGCAATGATCTGTGCCCTGTAATCATTTACTTTGTAAAGTGCGTTCTTTACGGACGAATCATCTTCCCTAACTTTATAATAAACCTGAGCGGCAACTCTTGCGTTCAAGTTATCCTTTGTAATAATTTCTTGGCTCTCGACATCAGTCATTTGTTCAGTTATGTTAACAAAAATGCTCTTATGTATGAAAGGAATAATCCAAGTAATACCCTGGTCTTTGATTCTTTCAAACTTNNTGAGCTAGAAAAAGTTACAAAATAAGCGGGTTCGGAGGGATTCGGACCCTCGACATTTTAACCCAGAATAACTGACTGGTTAAGAGCCAGACGCTCTACCTGGCTGAGCTACGAACCCGCAGAAAATTTGCTGAATCTAGCGATATTTAAATGAAACTAGAAAAGGCGAAGAAAGTCTAGGCTTTGACCGTCTGCTGGCTTTGTGCGATAATCTTCACTATTGCCTCCGAGACAGAGCAATTGAGCTTTTCCTTTTCTTTCAAGATGTGCCTGTAGGCGTCCAGAGTTATGTAGACCGGAATTGAGCCTGTACCTTCAAGCAGCGCCTTAACGCGATACAAGCCGTTTTCCATTCCGCGCTCTGCTGTCTTTCTTAGCTTGACCTTGTCCATGAAGCGGCCAAGCGGCCCCATAGGCATGTTGTACTCGACCGTCATCCCCGTTTTGCTCTTTTTCTCGCCCAGCTCCTCAAAGTCGACTGTTATCTGCCAGCTCTTGAACGGACCCTCGATCATCTTTGCTACTATCTTGCGCATCGGGACGTAGTCGATTGTTTCGCAATCCCATTCGAGCTTCTTGCCGTCAAAATCTCCGCTAATCCTGAAAATAGTGCCAACGCCAAAGCCATTCTTGACTTCCACCGGGATGACACTCAGGCCCATGTTCTCTGGGAATTGATCCGCCATGTGCTCTGGCCTTGCAAAATAAGTGAACACTTCACTGATCGGAGCGTTAATTTCTATGCTCTTTTGGATAACGGTCATCGAAGGATAAACTCAGGAGAACTGAATTTAAAGGTTTTGAAATCGCCGGCGGATGTGCTGCATTGCACAAAAGAGGGGGAGAAAAAATAGTGACAGTCAGGCCAAAGGGTTGGCGTTCACTATTTCGTCGAGGCACTTCATGATATCCTGCTTGCTCACCGTTATCGGGTTGTTATCTAGGTGTCCACGGTCGGGCATAATGTCGTCTGCTGCCTGGTCGAGCGGTTTTTTAAGCTTGAGTGGTTCGAATTTCAACTTACGCGCGATTTCTTTGAAGCGATTGTAATAGATAGATTTATTGAACTTGTGGGCGACTGTGGTGCAGGACGAAAGCGCGTAGCCGTGCGGCACACCTTCGTTAGAAAACACGTACGAGAGCGCATGACCCAGTGTCGTCGAAGAGTTGCCAAATCCAATGCCGGATAACATTGCGCCATACGGCAGCATATTGTGCTTGTCGTTCATTATTGCGTCATAAAGTATGTCAAACGCCTCTTTGCAAAAGAATCGTGTGAACGGGTTGCCGGCCTTGCTGTCGTAGCCTTCCGACGCCTGGGCGGCCGCGTCGCATGCAGAATTCCTCATAATGTTAAAAGGCGTGCCAGGCAAAAAGTACGGGTCAACGATAGCCGCGTCTGCAAGGAAGGCCTCGTCCTGCAAGAGTTTTTTCTTGTGGTTAAAGCTGATGACGGCATAGGTTGTCATTTCCGCTCCAGTCCCAAAAGTAGTTGGGATCAGGATCTTGGGTACGCCTGTGAGCTTGCTAAGATANNTAGTGGTTATAACAAGAGAATTTTCCGGATACGGGAATTCCTTTGCAGCATTTTCGCCGAACATGATCTTTTTCGGCATCATTACTTTCCAGGCCATATGGGTACGGGATCGCCCTCTTGGTGTTTTATGTTTTACTAGATCAAGGTGGAATTTTCGACTACACGTGTTCTCTCAGGAAAGATTGCAGCCGCTGTTTTTCAAGCTTCATAAGATAGATTATCCCTATCACAGTGAACAGTTCAATTGATTTGGCAATTATCCCCGC
>DAOL01000090.1:6045-6889 GCA_002501845.1 Nitrososphaera sp. UBA217 | reverse complement strand
CGCAATTTTATTTAGTGCATCTATTACTCGTTGCCAATAGCTATACTGACTTGCCATTTTGATGCTAGTGCCGCGAATCTTGTCTAGACCATTTGTTATTATCTTCTCGCAAGGTTTACCAGCAACATCTTTGCAATTGATTTTGACTCGTATGTGCAGTTTTTGACTCGTAATCTTGTTGAGATGCAAATCTAAATACAGCGCGGCATAACCGTCTTTCGCTAATGATAGAATGTAAAAAGTTCTTGAAGCTTCGAGGGTAGTTTCAGTATCACCCCAAGCGCATTCTGCTTTAATGTCTGTCGCAGGCGCGCCATGATTTACAAGATGTAATTGCAAGAATTTTTCGCCCGGCACTTCGCCCAAGCCTGTAAGATAATCAGCGGGTTCAAGAGCAAAAATAGGTTCTGTGCGCGCTTTCTTCGTTTCATTCAAGACACGCCAAGTAAAAAACGCCATTACAAAAGTACCAATTGCCAAGGCTATCGTTGCAAGTACTAAAGGGTCATACCATGCGACTTCTCTCACTATGGCCGTTTCGTTACCCATCGACAATAAAGACCGTTAGACGACGCCGAGTATAAAAGTATAAAAGTTCTATAACTAGGCATCGGTAAGTCTACCGTGGCCGCTGAAAACAAAAAGAGCTATCTTTGCAAAGAGTGTAAGGCTATGTTTTGGTCTTACAATGAGGTAGTTATTCACAAAGGCATGACAGGTCACGGCGTCTTTGAAACACACCAACGAGCATAGGGCGAGTTATTTCTATAGCGGTACGTTGTCGCGTATTCAAAATTTGAGCGTAAATTTAACTTGTCAGCAATGACAAAACATGTGGCATAAT
>DAOL01000090.1:0-5895 GCA_002501845.1 Nitrososphaera sp. UBA217 | reverse complement strand
AGATTCTGCTGTAACTGCTGTTACAGAAAAGTAGGCGAGAATAATTTGAATTATTTCAAGAATTTAAAGCGCGAGATAAATAATGAGGTAATACCAAGCGAGATGTTAGGTATTGCGGTAGACGAAAAGACTTTGCAGGGGCTAAAGGGCTTACTGGGCCAGTTTGCAAAGTTACCGGCAGAGAAGCTAGAACCAAATAAACAAGATACTCGGCGGCCAGTAACCCGCCCAATTTTCTATTTTTATTCTTCGAGATTGCCTTCTTAGGTAATCATATTTAACTACCTATTTCTTGCTAAGTAACGCAATGGAACTTGCCTTCACGGTGATCAACCTAGTGATCGCCGCGATAATGGCTGGCATATCCGGCGTGTGGGTATACTTCCTTGCGTATATGAGCAAGTCTTTCAGGCAGGCCCCGACACTAGAGTCGTTTGATCGTACTGGCGCAACTCGCTTGCCCCAGGTGAGCGTAATCCTTCCCGCCAGAAATGAAGAGAACTACATTGCGCGTTGCCTTGACAGCATACTTACGCAGGACTATCCTAAGTTTGAAATAATTGCCATAAATGACTCGTCCACCGATAGGACGGGCGAATTGATAAAAGAGTACGCTACCAAGGACCCCAGAGTCGTGTTCATCAATGCGCCACCAAAGCCAGAGGGATGGGTCGGCAAGAACTGGGCCTGCCACGAAGGGTACTTACGCGCAAAAGGCGAAGTACTGCTATTTACAGATGCCGACACGGAGCACGCACCCTCAGCAATGTCGCTTGCGGTAGGACAGTTAGTGTCGGAGAACCTTGACGCGCTGACGGCCGTGCCCAAGCTCCTGTGCAACGATTTCTGGACAAAGATAACGCTGCCAGGTCTTGCAACATTTCTACACACCCGCTTTTCGCCTCTGCGCGTCAACGACCCAAACACCCGTACAGGTTATTTTTTTGGCAGCTTTTTCGTAATAACGAGGAGCACGTACGAGGCGGTTGGAACTCACAAAGGCGTTAGACAGGAGCTGGTAGAAGACGGGGCTCTTGGCGGCAAGGTCAAGGAGGGCAGGTTCAGGATGAAAATGGTGAGGGGAGAGAACCAGATAAAAGCCGTGTGGGCACGAGATCTGCCGACGTTGTGGCAGGGCCTCCGCCGGCTCATGATTTCGGTCTATTTCCAGAACNNCTTGGCCTGCAGTTAGCAGCAATTGCATTGATAATTGCTACCACAGCTGTCCAGTGTAGGTTGGGGGTATTCGAGAACCCTGCGTACGCGCTTGCCTCGCCGCTCAGCGGCGCCCTCATCTCGTTTGGCTTTCTGTCGGCAATAGCCGTTGCCAGAAAGAAAGGTGCGGTTAGCTGGCGCGACAGACAATACACAATAAGCAAAAACCAACATCCGCTACGCTAACATTCTGCAATAGAATTCAGTGGAACGGCCATTCCAAGCGTCTGAAACGCCACGCTCCTAATTTATCTTATGGTCCCCTATAATGCAGAAATGATCTCTGAACGCAAAAACAACAGAGGAAAAATCCAGATAATGGGCGACGTGCTGGCGCTTGCCACATCGGGAATAAAGAAAACCCACATTATGTACAAAGCAAACCTCAGTTACGAGCAGGTACTTCTCTACTTGAGCGAGCTTATCGGAAGGAGGCTCTTATCAGAGGATGCTTCGCAGGACGGCATAGTATATCGGATTACGGACAAAGGGCGAGAATTCCTACTATGCTACACGCGTCTGGTCGAATTCCTAGAAGAAACGCAGCTAGAGCTAAGAGCGCCCTATATAAGTAAATAAGCTCGCCCGGAATTTTTCCATTCGGGCAAAAGATTATTAGATGATGAAGCGATGATTTCATAACGTTGAATAAGGCAATCCTAGCCGCGTTAATTATTTTTGGTGCGGTTGCAATCTTTTTCGTCTATTCGCAGTTCAACGATGTTAACTTCAAAGGCGGCACGCCACCACTTGTTGGCGGCCTTCTGAATACGAGCGTAAGTGAAAGGCAAGGTCTCGACAACAACGCCTTTAAGGTTGGGCAGGTAAGCACGGCACAGGCATCCAACTCAGAGCTAACCTTGCCGGAACTGTTTGTCAAGGTGGAGAAGTCAGTCGTGCAGATTACCGACAGCGACGAAACTAATGCTCATGACTCCCGGCTAGGCTCAGGCTTTGTCTACGATAACAATGGGCATATCATCACGAACAATCATGTAGTAAGCGGAGGAGGGAGGCTTGACGTGACATTCCTTGACGGGACGGTATACAGAGCCACGCTGATAGGCTCAGACCCGTTCACGGATCTAGCCGTCCTATACGTGAAAGAAGCGCCGAGGGAAAAGCTAGTCCCCCTTCCGCTTGCTGACTCGTCCAAGATAAGAGTTGGCGAGGAGGTAGCCGCAATTGGCAACCCGTTTGGGCTTTCCGGGTCAATGACTGCCGGTATCGTCAGTGGCGTCGGCAGGTTGATTCCATCACAGGAAGCAGGCAACTTTTCTATTCCGGACGTAATCCAGACCGATGCACCAATCAACCCCGGCAACTCCGGCGGCCCGCTGCTCAACATGAGGGGCGAAGTGATAGGAATCAATTCTGCCATATTTTCAACTACCGGCCAATTTGCCGGTGTGGGCTTTGCGATTCCGTCAGACACAATGACAAAGGTAGTGCCGTCGCTTATCACCNNCAAGACGCGACTGTTGATGGCGTGCCAATCAAGCTTGGAGGCGACGTCATTATCGGGGTTGATAACAAGACTGTAAGAAAGATAGACGACATCCTTGTCTATCTGCAGAGGGAGAAGGCAGTCGGTGATGAGCTGCAGTTGACGATCCTACGCGAGGGTCAGCAGATGCAGATCACAGCGGTGCTGGGTGCACGGCCCAACCAGCAAGAGTCTCCCTAGTAAAATCGTTTATTAATAATGGGCCACCCTTCAGTGCTACATTTGCTTGCAAATCCCGCAGTAACCGAGATGCTGAACAGAACCATGGAATCCGGGATAACAAAAGCCGATGGGCACAAACTGGTGGCCGAATGTCCCACGGATACGCTGGTTGCGGCAGCCGGTAGGATTCGGGACAGTACAAGGCCGGGTGCAGTCACTTATTCAAGAAAAGTGTTCATCAATCTCATTAATCTTTGCCGGGATACGTGCACCTACTGCACTTACAAGAAAGAGCCCGGAGAACCGATGCTCTCGTTGCTAGAACCGACGCAGGTTCTTGCGCTAGCCGAGGCCGGCAAGAAATATAGATGCACCGAAGCGCTCTTTGTAACAGGCGAGCGACCGGAGCAAAAATACGGGCAGGCCCGCGCTTGGCTCAGCTCCCTTGGACATTCATCGACAGTCGAATACATCCGTGAAATGAGCGAGCTTGTGATTGAAAAGACTGGCCTACTTCCCCACACAAACGCAGGTAGCTTGACAAGAAAAGAAATGATAATACTGAAGGACTCAAATGTGAGTTTTGGGGCGATGCTAGAAACGTCAAGCGAGCGGCTGACGGGAAAGGGCATGCCACACGAAGACGCCCCAAGCAAGAACCCCAAGGTGAGGATAAAAACTCTTGAAAGTGCGGGCGAGCTCGGGATTCCAATGACGACAGGCCTTCTGGTTGGGATTGGAGAGACGCAGGAAGAGCTCGTCGATTCGCTCTTTGTAATAAAGAAACTGCACGAAAAATACGGGAACATACAGGAAGTGATAATGCAGAATTTCGCGCCCAAGCCACAGACTGGCATGGCTCAATTCCCGCAACCGTCATCAGAATACTTCTTGCGCGCAGTCGCGATGACACGCATAATCATGCCGAACATGAACGTACAAGTTCCGCCAAACCTCAATCCCGACATTTTTGGTCGCTACATCGACGCCGGCATCAACGACTGGGGTGGCATATCACCAGTCACAATTGATCACGTCAATCCTGAGTTCCCCTGGCCTCCTATCGAGTCGGTAAAAAAGGTGACTGAAGGAAGGGGACGAAGGCTCAGGGCGCGCCTTCCGGTCTACCCGGAATTCCTCAAAGGGGGATTTATTACGTCCGGCCGGCTCTTGCAGCAGATTAGCTTAATCGCCGATAACTCAGGACTGGTGAGGGACGATTACATCAATGATTGATTCTCTTTTGAAAAACGCCGACCCGGTGATTGCGGCGGCACTTGACCGCGCGTTGAGCGGCAAAGACATATCAACCGACGATGCAGTCGCGCTCTTTGACTCTATCGGCCTCGAAATGAACCTTACAATGATGGTCGCTGATGAACTCCGAAGGAGGACTGTCGGCGACAATGTGACTTACGTCGTCAACAGGAATATCAATTTTACAAATGTTTGCATCAAACAGTGCGGCTTTTGCGCCTTCAGCAGAGACTTTCGGGAAGAGGAAGGCTACTTCTTGCCCACAGAGGAAATAGTGAAAAGGGCACAGGAAGCGTCAAGCCTTGGCGCGACTGAAGTGTGTATACAGGCCGGCCTACCGCCAAAAATGGACGGCAACCTCTACGTTAACATTTGCAGGGCAGTCAAAAAAGAATTACCGGATGTGCATATCCACGCCTTTTCGCCTGAAGAAGTGATGTACGGTGCAATAAGGTCCGAAACGCCAATGCCAGAGTACCTCAAGGAATTGAAGGAAGCCGGCGTTGGGAGCTTGCCGGGGACTGCCGCTGAAATCCTCGATCAGAACTTACGGGACGTTATATCGCCGGGCAGGATCTCTGTCAAGGACTGGGTGGCGGTCATCAAGCAGGCTCACGCGCTTGGGATACCGACGACTTCGACCATAATGTACGGCCACATTGAAACATCGCGCCACAAGGCAGAGCACATAGCGCTCTTGCGCGAGATCCAGAAAGAAACTCACGGTTTTACCGAGTTTGTGCCGCTCAGCTTTGTCCACACCGAAGCGCCGATGTACAGCCACGCCACTGTGGCAAACGTCAGGTCTGGCGCAGGGGGTAGTGAAGTGATCAAGATGCACGCAGTGGCAAGGATAATGCTGAACAACCACTTACCGAATATCCAAGTATCGTGGGTCAAGGAAGGCGCAAGGATGTCGCAGCTTTTGCTTGCTGCCGGCGCAAACGACTTTGGAGGCACTCTGATAAACGAGAGTATCTCGACTGCAGCTGGTTCGCAGCACGGCCAGCTTATGAAGCCAAAGGAGATAAGGCGACTGATAAGATCTGCCGGCAGGATGCCGGCTCAGCGTTCTACTACCTATAGGACACTAAAGGTATTTTCAGACGAAAAAGAGGATCAGGAATCAGCCCTGGACAGCGCAGATCCTTCGCGATTCGGATCGTATCACCAGCTGATCAAGCTCGACAAATTCAGATATAAAGATGCCAAAAAGGACCGTATTTAAGGCTAAGCTAGAACCACCACTGTACAAAATTCTAAAACAACAAATCGTTTGCATGTAACCGTAATTTTCTATTTCTGATGTTTCTAAAGTCCTTTTGCACAGCCCTTTAAAGGCACCTATTGCCGTTTGTCCCTGTGTTAGTCAATCAAGAGTCAGACAATGTTCATCTCTGCATAGTTTGCAGCGGCAAGCTCATTTCTGATCCGGACAGTGGAGAAGAATTGTGCGGTAGCTGTGGCATAGTCGCGCGGGAGAACTTGGAACTTGTAGCAGAAAGGCGTGCGTTCACGCTGGAAGAAATGGACAAGCGTTACAGGACAGGCGAGCCTGCGTCACTCATGATGTACGATATGGGACTTTCAAGCTTTATCGACAACAAGAACGTCGATGCAAACGGTAAGCAGATCCAAAGGTACTCTGAAATCGACAGGCTAAGAAGACTTAACAAGATAACAGTATCAAACAACTCGAAGACAAAGAACCTCAACAAGGCAATGCGTGAGATCCGAAGGATAACCGAGATCCT
>DAOL01000066.1 GCA_002501845.1 Nitrososphaera sp. UBA217 | reverse complement strand
GCAATCGATCCTAAAAAGCTGGAGCCAAAACACACACATTTGGAGATATTCCCATCAGCAATTCTGGGCGTGGGCGCTTCCATAATCCCGTACCCAGAGCACAACCAGTCGCCTAGGAACACATACGAAAGTGCGATGGCAAAGCAGAGCCTTGGATTTTCAACGCCGCTGATGAACGCAAGCACGTACGTTAGACAGCATTTCATGCTGTACCCGCAGACGCCGGTAGTAAGCACAAAGGCCATAAACCTGCTTGGGCTCGAGGATCGTCCAACGGGCCAGAACGCTGTCGTTGCCGTGCTTCCGTTTGAAGGCTATAATATCGAAGATGCCGTAGTGTTCAACAAGTCGTCAGTCGACAGGGGACTTGGCAGGACGTTCTTCTACAGGATCTACGAAGCTGAAGCAAAACAGTACCCTGGCGGAATGAAGGACAACTTTGAGCTTCCACAGGCGGACGCCAACATCCGCGGCTACAGGGGTGAAAAGGCATACCGCCTGCTAGAGCAGGACGGCGCGATAATGCACGAAGCTGTTGTCAATGGAGGCGACATTTTGATAGGCAGGACGTCGCCGCCAAGATTCATGGAAGAGTACAAGGAATTTGAGGTTAAAGGCCCGTACAGGCGCGACACTTCAGTCGGTGTCAGGCCGTCAGAAAACGGAGTAGTCGATACGGTCATTGTCACGCAGTCAGTCGAAGGCGGCAAGATGTACAAGATTCGCGTCCGTGACATGCGCATTCCGGAGATCGGCGACAAGTTTGCCTCAAGGCACGGACAGAAAGGGGTCATCGGCATGCTGGTTAATCAGGAAGATGTGCCATACACTGAGGACGGTGTCGTGCCTGACATTATGATCAACCCACACGCGTTTCCATCAAGGATGACGGTGGGCCAGTTCATGGAGTCGCTTGGCGGTAAGGCTGCTTCGCTCCGGGGCAGGATTGTGGACGGCTCGGCATTTCTCGGCGAGAAAGGCGATGACATCAAGAGCGCGATGGAAGAGTATGGCTTCAAGTACACTGGCAAGGAAGTGATGTACGACGGCAGGACGGGCCGAAAGTTCCCGGCAGACGTCTACGTCGGCGTCGTATACTACCAGAAGCTGCACCACATGGTTGCCGACAAGATTCACAGCCGTGCAAGAGGCCAGGTCCAGATGCTCACGAAGCAGCCGACCGAGGGCCGTGCCCGCGGCGGTGGTTTACGGTTTGGAGAAATGGAGCGCGACTGCCTTATCGCATACGGCGCATCGATGATGTTGAAGGACAGGCTCTTGGAGGAATCAGACAAGGCAGAGGTCAATGTCTGCGAGCGCTGTGGCCTGCTTGCATACTATGACGTCAAACAGCGCCGTTACGTCTGCCGCGTCTGTGGTGAAAAGGCCAAGATATCGTCAGTTGTGATAGCCTATGCGTTTAAGCTGTTATTGCAGGAAATGATGAGCCTAAATGTTGCTCCTAGGATGCTTGTGAAGGAGAAGGTCTAAGGAGGCAAATTGGGATGATGGAAGAATCTGCAAAAATATTGGGCGGAATAAAGTTCAGCGTCTGGTCGCCAACCGAAGTGCGCAAGTTCTCTGTAGCCGAGATCACGGCGCCCGAGACGTACGACGAAGACGGTATGCCGGTGCAGGGCGGCTTGATGGATAACAGGCTCGGGACTCTCGAGCCGGGCCAAAAGTGTGCCACATGTGGAAATACTTCTGCAAAATGCCCCGGACACTTTGGTCACATCGAGCTTGCTGAACCGGTGCTTCACATCGCTTTCGTTGACGATATACACAAGCTTTTGTTGATATCATGCAGGTCGTGCAACAGGATAAAGCTCGAACCGGAAGAGCTCGCTCACTACAAGTCAATCCGCGACGCGAAGGCCGCTTATGCGGTCATTACCCTTGAAAACATCAAGGACGAAATAATCGAGCGGTCGAAGAAGGTAAAGCTCTGCCCGCACTGCGGCAAAGACCAGTATGACTTGATATTCACAAAGCCGACGATATTTGTAGAAAAGACGGACGCCGGAGAAAACCGGCTATTGCCAATTACGATACGCGAAAGGCTCAGCCACATTCCAGACGACGACCTAACTCTTCTGGGTTACGATTACAAGACGGCAAGGCCAGAATGGTTCGTGCTGCAGGTGCTGCCCGTGCCGCCGGTGACAGTCAGACCGTCAATCATACTTGAAACAGGAATTAGGTCTGAGGACGACCTGACACACAAGCTGGTGGACATCATCAGGGTCAACCAACGCCTCAAGGAGAGCAAGGAGGCAGGAACCCCGCCGCTCATCGTGCAGGACCTAGTCGACCTGCTACAGTACCATGTCACGACGTACTTTGATAACGAAGTGTCAGGCATTCCCCAGGCCCACCACAGATCGGGCAGGCCGCTCAAGACCCTGACGCAGCGGCTCAAGGGTAAGGAGGGAAGGTTCAGAGGCTCACTTTCGGGCAAGCGCGTCGACTTTTCCAGCAGGACAGTAATTTCGCCGGACCCCAACCTTACGATTGCAGATGTTGGCGTACCAACTGACGTTGCCAAGAAACTTACAATCCCAGAAACCGTGTCGCAGTGGAACCTAGAGCGGCTCAAGGAGCTGGTGATGAACGGTCCGAACATGTACCCTGGCGCAAACTACATCATCAGGCCAGACGGCGTCAAGATAAGGCTTGACTACGTGACAGACAGGAAGGCAATAGCCGATTCGCTTGCTTCAGCCTATATCGTCGAACGCCACTTGGCAGACGGCGACATCGTAATTTTCAACAGGCAGCCGTCGCTCCATAGGATGTCAATCATGGCGCACAGCGTTAGGGTGCTTCCGTACAGGACGTTCCGCTTGCACCCGGCAGTATGCCCGCCCTACAACGCTGACTTTGACGGGGACGAGATGAATCTCCACGTGCCGCAGAGCGAAGAAGCAAGGGCAGAAGCTACCCTTCTTATGAGGGTGCAGGACCAGCTGATATCGCCAAGGTACGGGGGACCTATCATAGGCGGCATCAGGGACTTTATCACAGGTGCCTTCATGTTGACACGCGATGGAACCACGCTTACAAAGGATGAGTTTGCAAACCTTGCGATGACGGGCGGCTACGAAGGTCCGCTGCCAGAGCCGGCGGTAACGAAGGACGGCCAAAAGCTGTACGCAGGCAGGCAACTGTTCTCGCTCTTCCTTCCAAAAGATTTTAACTTTATTATCACGTCGAAATGGAACAAAGCCGCAAAAGGTGAGGGTAAGGACGTCGTTATAAAGAACGGCGAGCTAATGAGTGGAGTAATAGATAAAGCGTCGATTGGCGCTGAAGAGCCGGACAGTGTGCTCCACAGGATAGCCAAGGACTACGGCACGGACGAAGCAAGAAAGTTCCTCGACTCGATCCTCACCACGCTTAAGACATATATCACTCACAGGGGATTCACCTACGGCTACTCTGACCTATGGCTCTCGCCGGAAACAAGACAGGAAATAAGCGACATCATCCAAAAGACCTACGAAAAAGTCTACGAGCTAATACAGCAGTACAATGACGGCACGCTTCCGCTGACAAGGGGTCTCGCTGCAGAAGAAGCACTTGAATTGTATGTAGTCAATGAATTGTCGCGTGCCCGTGACAGGGCCGGCAGGACAGCCGACAGGGCGTTCCCGGACGAGAACTCAGGGGTGATAATGGCATCGACGGGCGCAAGAGGTTCGACCCTCAACATCGGCCAAATGACTGCGGCTCTTGGTCAACAGTCGATAAGGGGAAAGAGGATCCAAAAGGGCTATCACAACAGGGCGCTATCGCACTTTAAGCCAAAAGACGCGAACCCGGACGCTAAAGGTTTTGTCAAGTCAAACTATCGAGACGGCCTCTCGCCGCTTGAATTCTTCTTCCACGCAATGGGCGGAAGGGAAGGCCTTGTTGACACTGCAGTCAGGACGCAGCAGTCTGGCTATATGCAGAGGAGGCTTATCAACGCGCTGGAGCACCTGAAGATCGAGTACGACCAGACGGTGCGCGACCCTCACGGAAACATCGTGCAGTATCTCTACGGCGAGGATGGCATTGATACTGCCAAGAGCGACCACGGAGAAGCAGTCAACATTTCGAGGCTCATTGAAGCTGAATCTGTAGTCGACGAGGGCAGGAAGGCAACAGAGGACGTTATCAAGGGAATCATTGGCAAGTACGCCGAGAACCTCAACCCAAGGATGAAGACCAACCTGGAAAAGACACTTCTTGAAAACAGGCTCAGCAAGGAAGGCGTTGAAAAAGTCATGAAGAAAGTGCTCGACCTGATTGATAGGGCACTGGCAGAGCCGGGAGAAGCAGTCGGCGTCGTCACCGCGCAATCGATTGGGGAGCCAGGAACTCAGATGACCCTCAGGACGTTCCACTTTGCAGGCGTAAAAGAGAGGAACGTGACGCTCGGCCTACCGAGGCTCATCGAGCTTGTGGACGCGCGCAAAAAGCCAGTGACGCCCACGATGGACATCTATCTCGACGAGGAACACAAGGTGTCGAGAGAAAAAGCGCTTGAAGTCGCAAGGGAGATACTCTTCACCCAGATAGGCGACGTTGTGGACTTGACTGACACTGATTACAGCGGCCTTCTGACGTTCAACCTGTCTGAAGCCAAGCTTGCTGAGCGGGGATGCAGTTTTGCCGATGTACAGGAAGTCCTTGAAGGCTCGAAGAAGAAATATACCATCAAGCCGAATGAAAACAAGCTCTCAATAAAGATAATAGTCCCGGACGAGCCGGACGCACAGACACTCCTGACGCTCAAGAGCAAGCTGCTCAACACCAGAGTAAAGGGCGTGCCGGACATTGAGCGCGTGACTATCGTAAAACAGGACGAAGAGTGGGTAATCCAGACCGCAGGCTCTAATCTTTCAAAAGTAGTGGCAGTCGAAGGCGTCGACCTTACCAGAATCACTACAAACAACGTCTACGAGATATGGCAAACGCTTGGCATCGAAGCGGCAAGGACTGCATTGATAAAAGAGATAACAAATACGCTTGAAGAACAGGGCCTTGAAGTGGATACGCGTCACATCATGCTGGTTGCAGACCTGATGACGTCTAAAGGCTACCTTCAGCAAATAGGCAGGCACGGTATCGCCGGAACAAAGACATCGGTGCTTGCAAGGGCTGCGTTCGAAATTACAGTTCCGACAATTGCAAGGGCATCGCTAGAAGGACAGATTGAAACGCTGAAAGGAGTCACGGAAAACGTTATAGTAGGTGCCACTGTGCCTATCGGCACGGGAATGGTAGACCTGTACATGAAGGTGAAGGATAATGAAAGCGCTGGAAAAAGTGATTAAGGACGCAGTAGCCGCCAACGGGTACAAAAGTGGCGTCAAGGAAGTCTTGCAATCAGTCAAAGGAACGAAACTAATAATCGTCAGCAAGTCTATCGACTTGGACGACAGGACAAGGCTAGAAGAGCAGACAAAGACTGCAAATGTTCCAGTCTATGAATATCCCGGCACTTCAGTGCAGCTCGGCAAACTCTGCAACAAGCCTTTTCGGATCACCGCAATAGCGATCAGCAGCGGAAGCGCAGCAGAGATCGACGCCATAATGTCGGAAAAAGGGACGGCAGCAAAGTAAGGTACCAAGACTTAAATTGAGCGTGAGTTGGAAGCTTGATTTGTTGTCGTCGTCATTCGGACCGCACGTCACGGGGACGCTGTAATAATGGAGATCAAGCTAACCTCTGACGAGCTGCGGTTGATGTCACTTTTCCAGAGCATGACCAGCGCCACTGCGAGGGACTGCATCGTCGACGAAAAGATGGACCGCGTTATATTTGTCGTTAACAAGGGCCAGATGGGTCTTGCGATAGGCAAGGGCGGCTCAACTATCAAGCAATTGCAGAACGTCGTTGCAAAAAAGATAGAACTTGTCGAATTTTCTGACGACCCTGCGGAATTTATCCGTAACATGCTGAACGCCGACATGGTAAATGACATCAGAATATCTGACAGGAACGACGGGACAAAACAGGCCATTATCATGGTCGATCAGAGGAAAAAGGGCGCTGTCGTTGGCCGGGAGGGCAGAAATGCCGAGAAGGCAAGGCTTCTTGCGAAGAGATACTTCCAAATAACCAATGTGCAGATAGTTAGCCCTGAACAGGGTAATAGTAATAGAGTGAATATCGATGGGTAAATCTCCGCTAGGTCTGTTTGCAGGAAGGGTTCTTAAGTCAAAGAAGAGCCGCGCTAGGTGGGCAGACAAGTACTACAAGAGAAGGATGCTTATGCTTGACAAGAAGGCAAACCCGCTAGAGGGCGCGCCACAGGCAAGGGGTATAGTGCTGGAAAAAGTAGGCATCGAGTCTAAGCAGCCCAACTCTGCAGTTCGCAAGTGCGTCAGGGTTCAGCTGATAAAGAACGGCAAGTCTGTTACTGCATTCTTGCCAAAGGACGGCGCTCTCAACTTTGTTGACGAGCACGACGAGGTCATTATAGGCGGCATTGGGGGCTCGATGGGCGGCGCAATGGGCGACATTCCCGGCGTCAGGTGGCAGGTCTTTAAAGTCAACGGTGTTTCATTGAACGAGCTAGTACACGGAAGGAAGGAGAAGCCGAGAAGATGAGTGGGAAAGAGCAGGTACACATCCAGCTATTCCACAAGTGGGACACGACTGAGATTGCGATAAACGACCCGGGCTTGAAGAACGTGATCAGCCTGAAACCCGCGGTAATCCCGGTAACGTTTGGAAGACACGAGCACAAGCGTCTTAAAAAGGCAGAGGTCAACATCGTCGAGCGCCTTGCAAACAAGATGATGCACTTTGGCAAGAAATACGCCAAGAACACTGGCAGGATGGGCGGCAAGAAGGCGAGGATGTTGAACATTGTGAAGACAGCGTTTGAAATCATACACCTTGAAACCGGCAAGAACCCGGTTGAACTATTGGTAAGGGCAATCGAGAATTCATCGCCAAACGAGGACACGACACGCATCGTGTACGGTGGCGTCGTTTATCACGTGTCAGTCGACGTCGCCCCGCTGCGCAGAGTGGACCTTGCGCTGCGCTTTATCGCAGAGGGCGTGAGGGAGTCGACATACAGCAGCCCGCAGGCGATTGAAGAAGCGCTTGCCAAGGAAATCATTCTTGCTTCCAACAACGACATGGCAAGCCACGCGGTAAAGAAAAAGAACGAGCAAGAAAGAATCGCGATGGCTTCAAGGTAAGACATCTTTTTCATTCTTGTCCTTTCTGGCCTCCCATTACGCTTATCAATGGCTGACTAGACAACAGATAGCAAAGAAATGAGCGGCAAGGATGAGTCGATCTTTTCAATGGAGGCCCTGAGGAGTACGCAGGCCGGCAAGGACATAATGAAACAGGGGCTGCTGAGGAGCAAGGGCTATCGGCAGTTCAACCAGTACAAGGAAAAGACAGAGCAGGAATTTTCCGGCTTTGCGCAGCGGTTTGTCATGTCGTTGCACAAGGCGATAACCGCCGACAGTAACCCTACCGGCACAATAAAAAAATTTGCGGACGACGTCGGCTCTCAAGAGCTCGCTCTCCCAGATGGTAGCGTGCAGGATGTCAAGACCAGATTGTCAAATTCTGATGTGCTTGAAGACAGGGTCAAGCGAATACTTGATTCCAATTTCGTCAAGATGACGTTCCCGGTTTTCAATGCGCTTTACGA
>DAOL01000004.1:4125-4460 GCA_002501845.1 Nitrososphaera sp. UBA217 | reverse complement strand
TCCTTGGTCGCCTTCTCAAATTCTATCGTGAGCTCGACCGGGGCATTGAACTTGAGGCTCAACTCGTTGGCAAGCATCCCTACTGATTTTGCGTCAGCAAACTCTTTTGAGCCCTGCAAAAACCCACGGGCCGCCCGGAAGAGAAGCTGACCTCCAAACTTGGACTGCAAAAAGGCAGCCAGCTCGTCCACAGTTTTTCTCGGAATGTCATTGAAGTAGAAGCACAGCCCGTGCACTGGCTCCTTGTCAAATGGAGTGCCATAGCGGTACCAAAAAACTCCAAAGTGCTCGTATTCGCCCTGCATGCACTTGATGTCCCAGTGGTTAGCCCTTTC
>DAOL01000004.1:0-3967 GCA_002501845.1 Nitrososphaera sp. UBA217 | reverse complement strand
CAAGGTGCTGGAGGACGATGAGGATGCGCTTGTGAGGCACGAAGCGGCTTTTTCGCTAGGTCAGCTTGGTTATACAAGCGGCATAGCAGCTCTGGCAGAAGCCGTAAGGTCCGACCCGAGCTTTTTCGTCCGCCACGAGGCAGCTGTGGCGCTGGGGGTCGTTGGCTCCGAGGAGGCAAGGAAAACGCTCGAGGACGCGCTCAAGGACGAAAGCCATGAGGTAAGGGAGTCGGCGGTAGTAGCCTTAGCGAACCTGGACTATATCAAAGCCACTAGCAGTAACAGTCGGTTTACAAAGATGACGGGTGGATAGAGTAATAAGGCCACAAGATCTTCTTACACGCATTGTCTGACAGCATGTGGCTTCGAAATATCTCCGGGAGCTGGCGTGACGTCAAGTGCCCGTGCGGAAGCACCTTTCATTTCCGAGGCAAGATAGACGATCTCTTTTCTTGGGAGCAAATCCACGTGCGGCACATGGAGTCAGATTCTACTAACCATGAGATGCTCTCTTTCTACCCGAATGATATGGTGATAATATACCACTCGGCAAGCGGCTACGTCATTGAACGGAGAAAACACAACCGTGGAGAGATAGGGGAATTGCATCAGGCACACCTTTATGGCCGTGCCAAACTCGCCGGCGTCTGAGCAGTATTCAATTCAAAAACCTAGGCTAACGAACCAAGAGATCTTTTGTTTGAGCTTCCACTATAGGTATTGGATTCTCAAGAATAGTCAAGACCACTATCTTTCATCTTGTGATAATTAATAAGGCCATGTCCCCACACAATCAGCCAATAGTTGCTCTTTAACATACGGCCGCTCAAAAGCATCGAAGAGGTCAGGAACGGGATCAGAAAAATTGTCGCGCGGCAAAAGAAGGGGAGCGCCGACGACCTGAGCGCTTTCAGGGGAGAGATCGAAGAGTTGATGTCGATCTTGGAGTTCAAGTCTGAATGGAGGAGACTACCGGTGGTGGCCAGGGTCGCAAGGATAGAGGGTGCAGAAGACATGATAACGCGGTACAGGGAAGATGTCGTGCTGCCAAACACAAAGCACGACCTGGAGCTTGTTCTCAAGATGCTCAATTACATGCGCGAACAGAAGCAGTTGAAGGCGGTCAAGATGCCTTTATTTCTGCAGCCGGACGAAATTTCTGTATCGCAGCAAGGACGCAAGATCAATTTTGATGGGAGCAAAATAATATCGCAATTATCAGTAGTGCTCCAAAAGGGCGCGATAATTTACGTAGGCTTTGTGTTTGGGCGGAACTATGTAATACTGGAGAACTAAAAAGAAATCTGGAAGAGTGCCCGGAGGTTTGCGTGCCTTTAGGGGTCTTGACCAAAGGAACAATTATGAGTGTTTCCATATTCGATTGATGCGGAAGGCTAAACTTGCGCTCTTGGTGTCTCTTGTCGCTATAGCGTTGGTTCTCGGCGCTGCATCCATGGGGTTCTTCTCGTCCAACCACCAAGAACAGAAAAACGAGTCCACCGCGGGGCCTAAACATTATGCGATAAATGTGACGGATTCGGTACCAATTACCGAAAAACAGAAATGAAATCTTTCGTCCATGGTATGTTTAAACAATTTTGCTGACTTTCGCCATAACCTGAATAATATCGCAAATTCCAAACATTTTTTGACAATCGATGGAATTTTTTTTCTGTGTCATTACAAATTATGCATGAGGCTCTTATACTAGTAGTTTGTTTAGAACTTAAGTCAATGCGTCTGCAGCCATATATTCTTGCAGCTGTTGTTGCAACTGCCACAGTATTTTTGATCATTGGAACAATTTATTTTATGGGTGAGATTTCTACAGATGTCAACTCAAATAAAATAATTACAGACACAATTTCAAGTGCTCTTCAAAATGATGAAGTTCTGGTTCAAGTTCACGACAGCGCCGGTAATTTGATTTCAGAACAAAAGACGCACAACATCATCACTAGCAATGGCGCAATTTGGTTCTGCATTGAACAGAACAGATGTACTGCTCAAATAACAGGATCGGTGCCACTTGTTCCAAACGTGGCAGGAGCCACTTGGTGGGTCCAATTCATCAGTGGAACGCCTAACGCCAATGAGCCGACAGCAGCTGATTGTACTTCCCCTAACGGCGGCGGGGCAATTTCAGGCCATATAACACTTGGTAGATGTGTAACTAATTTTGGGGCTCCACCCGCTCAATATCAGGCAGGCGGATCGATCTTGACGGTTAGTTTAGCTGCTGGAGCAGGTCAGCTAAGAGGCGCAGGTAATATTGATACTGCAAATAATTTTGTCCAGACTACTCGAGCCACCGTCTGTTCCATAGTGAATGATGGCACCGCTCCAGCTTCTGGAACATGTCAATTCACGGACATTACTGCTGTCTTGACAAACATGAGTGGCGGCAACCTTACTGTTAATGGCTTGGCGCTTGCAAGCGGAACTGCGTCAAATGCGGCCGCGGGCCCTCTCATCATTGCTGAAGCAACAATCGCCCCTGTAACACTCGCGGCCGGTGATACAATTAGTGTTTCATGGTCAATAGTGACGTAGAGAAGCGATGTGAAAAGCAGCGATAAAAAGAAAACTTCAATCACTAATCGGCCGACGATATCTATCGAAACCTATTATTGGAATTATTTCGTTGCTGATCTTGTCAAGCTCAATTATTGTTTATGCCGAGCTTTTCAAAGTAAATCCGTCGGATGTTCTTCAAGTATCCGATAAGCCTTCTCGTTCGACAAATTCGAAAGACAGTCTGGCGCTGAACAGCAATGCAAAGCCAAACGGAAAATCTACCGACCCTCTGAACGTTGCTGACAAACCTACCATTGCCCAAAAGGCTAAAGATACTTTGGCTCTGTCTGACACACCCTCTGCTCAATCAGGCGTGTTCCATCAAGTAAGTACAACAGAAAGCTTTCCGCTCAGTGATCTCGTTTCCCGTTCCGCGGCAATTTACGATAACGCAGGGTTTCTTGATAAACCGGCTCACCCTGCTTCTACTTCGAGCGACACCTTCAATATTATCGACAAAGCAAATCTGGGCATCGCTAACAAGGAAATATTGTTACTTGGAGACGCCCTCTCTTTTAATTACTTCATTCAGCTTTTAGACCCTTTGACGATATCAGATCTTGCTTCATCAATTGGCAATCTTGTTAGGACAATTGGAGCTGACAGCATGGCTCTTTTGGATCAATTGACCGCTGTCATGATGCAAGGTCAGTCTGGGACCCAGCAGCAGAATGAGGCGGGGGGAAGAAGCGGTATAGGCCACCTAGTTTATCCAGATTCGTATTTTGAAAAGCATCCTGAACTGTCTAGGTTTGTTTCTAAAAGTTTCTCCATTGTAGATGCTCAAAACGGGAGCTTTTTTGGATCGATCACAGTTGGCAAAGAAATGAAAGTCAAATCCTATATAGAGAACCATGAAATTATGAATCAAACTTACTCTATCATTACGCAGATTAGGGATTCTGACGGTGTAACAATAGGTTTGATTATTCAAAATGGAACTATAGAAGCTGCGCAATCCAGCTGGATTGAAACGAATTGGGCTGCCGGCTACGCAGGAACCTTCACTGCTTATGTCATGGTAGTTGATGACTTCGATACGCCATTGATTTTATTGAATCTACCGTCGAGCAAGACGGTGGTTGTTGCTGACTAAATGGAGACTTGCTAACGCCAAGCAATACAATAGCTTCAAGACGTCTGTGAAATAATCGAATCGACTAGCTTTTGAATCTCTCTGCGTCTCAAAGTCTCCTTGTATTTCGAAATAATCAAAGAAATTATTCAATCTGTTTAGGTATCTGGATTTATTAGCAGAGCTCTTGACAGCGCACAGTAAGACTTCCAATGGTTCTGTCTATGATATTGACACTTTGTCCATCTATTTTACATTTGAAACCAATTTAAGAACCACTAAAGGAACGGGCCCGCAGGTCTGCATGCCGTTAGC
>DAOL01000064.1 GCA_002501845.1 Nitrososphaera sp. UBA217 | reverse complement strand
GAGCAGTTCTACCATCTGATCCTCTGACGGCTTCGTCATCCCTCTTCTAATCTTCAAAGAATACTCGGCTTGTCACCTTTGCCATATCATACGTGTCTCAGCTTCAGATTCCCTTTGCCTACCATGGAGCGGAAATCGAAAATGTTACTTTTGGCAGCCTTTGAGAACTGCAAGCCAGATTACAGATATTCTCATTTAGAATAAATGAACGACGAATGTCTCTTGTCTTGAAATATTAATTTTGCTATACTGACGACAATGGCAAAAAGGCATTTGCTCACTGACGATTATGCCGGGCTTTTTCTTCGCTTAGAGGAGCTAGTGCTCGCCAATTCTGGCGAGGACGAGTTCGAAGAAATATTCAAGCTCATATACGCGAAACTCCTCGACGAGATCCAATACAACTCCTCACGTTTCCACTGCTGTAGCAGTCCGAAAGAGACCTACAACGCTATCGCTGCGCTTTTAAGTGAAGCAATAGAACATTGGCCTGGTGTCTTTGAGCCGGACACTAGAATTAAGCTGACACCTGAACACCTTTCTATCTGTGTAGAGGTACTATCCACCCGCGCAATCTTCGAGACAGGCTTAGAGGTGATGGATGGGGCTTTCGAGTATCTTACTTCCCATACATCTAAGGGCGCGAAAGGCCAATATTTTACCCCGAGACATGTAGTCGAATTCTGTGTCAGGGTGCTGAATCCCCAACAGGGAGAGCTTGTTGCTGATCCTGCTTGCGGTTCTGGAGCTTTTCTCGTGCATGCAGTGAGGCATGTGCAATCAGCTTTGCCTGACTCACATAAAGCTTCGCATACGCAAAAAGCCAATCTGCGTCAGTACTGCTCTAAATATATTTGGGGGTTTGATTTTGAACAACGGGCCACCAAGGTGTCAAAAGCATTAATGCTTCTGCTCGGTGACGGCAGCTCCAATATCGTTAGACTGAATAGTCTATTGAAACCACAGACTCAGGGATCCTTGATGTCGTATGCCTCTGATGCGCCACCTACAGTTACTATCGAAGATGTCATGCGGATTGCTCATCCAACTTTTTCCGGTTTCGACGTAATACTAACTAACCCACCATTCGCAGGTGAGGTGCGAGAACTGGAGCTACTTCGAGAGTACGAGCTGCACCACCTGATGCGTACGCGCAGGATAGAGCGTGATGCTCTTTTCTTGGAACGCTGTATTGAATTGCTCAAGCCTGGTGGACGGCTTGCGATAGTCTTGCCTGAGAATAAGCTAGGCTCTGAAATGTGGACGCATTTAAGGAAGTGGCTTATTTCTAAAACACGCGTACTAGCTGTTGTGAGCCTTCCTCGTGCAGTATTCATGCCTCATACTTCACAAAAGACATCGATTCTCTTTGCACAGAAAAGATCTAACAGGGACAAGCCTGATATGGCAGAAAAAACTTTCTTTGCCATTAGTGAACGCGGCGGGAAGGATTCGCGCGGTGTCCCAATCTACAGGCCTTCTCTGAAGGACAACGGGGCAGCTGCGTGGTCAACTCTCGACCATGATTTTGAAAACATATTGAAGGCTTATCAGACGTGTAAACTTTAAACTTGCACGAGGTGTTATGAGCAAGAGCAGCCCAATGCCGACAACCTACATCCGAACTCTAGGCGCTTTAACGGATGACTTAGCTCTTGTTCCGGAAAGGTATCATCCAGCCAAAGAGCAGAAGCTGAAAATCTCAAACTCGGTGTTGCTCGGCGAGCTTGTAACGGATGTTCGCGAAACTGTCTCAACTACCACTCAAACTTTCCCGCGCGAAACGAGCTTTATAATCTATGAAACCTCCGATGCCGACAAGGGATTCCTTCAGCCAAAAACCGAGTTGCACAACATCGCGGAAATTGGAAGCACAAAGAAGATCTTCCGGCCTGGAGATGTCTTGATCTCACGACTTCGACCCTATCTTCGCCAAGTCGCGTTCGTACCAACCAACCTCCTGCGAAATAGTCCTAATGTCATTCTTGCCTGTTCAACTGAGTTTTATGTCCTTCGCAGCAGAGATCCTGAACGCTCCGTCGCTTTCCTGATTCCATACCTACTATCAAGCGATGTCCAAGAAGTGCTTTCTCTTTCCCAGGAAGGAGGCCATCACCCTCGATTCAGCACCGATACACTTATGAAGCTACCTGTTCCGGAATCAGTCGTTAAACAGCGTAGTTGGTTAAGCTATAAGGTGGAGAAGCTTTCCTCTCAATACCGCTTGGCGGTCGAGACATTGTCAGCACTAGCACAGAATTGTTGCGATGGCGTACCTATTGCAAAACAAAATAGAAAGAAAAAACTGGGAAGTCGGTGATTAGTCGAGAGTCCAAGGGTCTGTGGAAGTACCTTGATGAGAATAATCAGCGCCGTGTTTTTTCAGAAATTCCTGAAGAGGTCTATAGGGGATCCTTTTCAGCTTTCCAAAATTCGTATCCTCGTTAAGATCCTTCCCCTCTGATTCCTTTCGTGCGTATGTTGATTTAGCGATGCGCTTGCCTTTCTTCAGCTTGACTTGTCCGATCCTACTTGGAATAGTCGGTGTCTCATAATTTCCAAACCATCGTCCGCCAGCATCCATCATTCTCTGGTCCCTTGCCATAACAAGTCTAACCATGGGGAAGACTGCCAAGTCTATGATTGTAGGACTGACTGCGGGAGGAGTCCGCTGATTTAACCTTAACTGATAGGCAATCAACAACATGGCATCCCGTCTTGGATCCACGTTCTTGAGAGTTACTTTTTGTGTAAGCCTGGCTGATGGTTCACGCGCAGTCTTAGGCCTTTTTATCGGCAGTTCGGGGTTGTCCACATAAAGCAGTTTTAGCTCAAGCCGTTTGCCAGATCGGTGTAGGTAGTCAGGATAACCCTCACGATCTCCGAGGATTCCTTCGTGTTTGGTGATTCCAACTTCCGGTATCTGGGGTAACACAGGAATGCACGCATCAAAAAGTGCCCCTACCAGAGTCCCGATCTGAGATGGCTCAAATCCACGGAGTGCTTCTACGGGAAGAGATAGAGCATCTACCTGAANNTGTCTAAGGCTCTTAATGAGCCGCTCAGGGGGCAATTCTAATGCGCCACACACACGAAAAAACTCTAGAATGTTCATTAATTGCTGTCCCTTTTCGATCTTTGAAACCCACGCTTGCGTTCGAGCCACATTTTGGCCAAGTGCCAACTGGGAAAGTCCTAATGCTTTGCGACGTTTCCTGAGTATCGTTAACAGATGGATAAGCACAGGATCATGGGTTTGGGGGTTCGGCGTTGCAGGCTTTCGCACAATGATAAACTCTCAACCGTACTTTCGATCCCAGCTACACAGCGGTTATCAAAAAGACTATTAGTTGCAATGTCAATAGTTACACGCCGTGCGGGGTTTTCTAGGAGCGATTAGGCGTCAGGGCTGGGAGGTTCTTCGGGCGGCTCGCCGCGCTTGATCCAGCGAAAGACGCCGTACGCGCAGGGGAGGCAAAACGTGGCGCAGATGACGCCGAACACCCCCGCAAGAAGCAGTTCTATCGCCTGATCTTCGCTCGGGTCTGCCACACCCCCCAGCTTCAGCCTGATCATCTGCACCACAGGCCAGCTCAGACTCT
>DAOL01000076.1 GCA_002501845.1 Nitrososphaera sp. UBA217 | reverse complement strand
GATGCTTGAAGAGGTGCCTAAAGTGGTGGGGAATCAAACTTGAAGAACAAGCCCTACTTTCCGTCAGAATGCGCTGATTTGGCCTCTAGTATGATCGTCGATAACATCTCAGCAGGGATATTAAATAGTAAGACGTGACAGCAAAATGTAACATGAAATACAGGAGCAGAACAGACATTACGAAGGAAATACTAGATGCAGCAAACGGCGGCACAACAAAGACCAAGATAATGTACAAAGCATATCTTTCGTACGCGCAGCTACAGGAGTATCTTGGCATGTTGATTGAAAATGGACTAATCCGACAGAATTCTCCAGAAATGACATTCATTACCACTGCAAAAGGAGTGCATTACCTGAAAGTCTACGACCAGATGTCAGAAATATCCAATCATTTCAGAGAACAATCAATTCCAGTGAAATAACCTTAAGTCAAACCCTACTCGCCGCTGAGTTGACATGGCAGAAGGAAACCAGCTTTCGGGCCGGAATGTTCTATCAGCTGTAAGGCATTAACGAACTTTTGGCTTAAATGAACTTCGGCTTTTCTTTGACCGTGACTTGTACCTCAATCGGCCACCGCAGCAAAAACAACGCGTAGCAGCGCCAGTATGATAAAAGACGGCACACTTGGTGCAGTAATTCATCCCAAGTTTGTAGAGGCTATTATTAGATCCTTTGATTCCAATCCGCTCACAGATATTCTTGCAAATGTGCATAGATTGTCATTCCTTTTTTCTTAGAGCGTGTAGGATGAAATCGCATTCTTCACATGCATAGAGGAGTGTTTCAGTTTCGGAGCACAAACACATCACCCCATAGCATCTCGGGCATTCGAGTTCGTACTCGACGGGTTCGGCCGGTATCAGAGAGCTGTCTAATTCACTGGTTGTAGCCATGATGAACGCTCAAAACAGGGTGTTATAACGGAGCTAGCACTTCGGGGAGAGGGAGTACCTGAACTAATGTACCGCATCTATAGTTGATACACCGTATATACTACGGAAACCACAGAATGATTGATATGAAATATAGAAGTAGAACGGAAATCGTATCAAATATTCTCGAAGCGGCAAACGGCGGCGCGACAAAGACCAAGATAATGTACAAGGGTTTCTTGTCTTATGCTCAGCTAAAGGAATACTTGGCTATTCTAGTGCATAACGGTCTNNTATCTATTGAGTGTCAATGAGGGCCGAGATGAGCATCCGGGAGCATCTTGAGGAACTCAGGATAAGGGTGTTCAGGGTGGCGCTCTCGATAATCATCATAACCATTTTCGCCATGACATTTGATCTCCGGCCAGTTGAAGTCGCCGGCCTGCCGCTTGCGTATCCCTATCCGGATCCGATACATAATGTCTCCGCGCGACTTACGCTCTACATGCAGGAAAATCTTCTCCCTGATGGCGTGAAACTCATCCAGACTGCTCCCGGCCAGGCTTTCTTTGCCCAGGTGTACGTGTCGGCGCTCATAGGGATGATCGCGTCGATACCTCTTATCGTTAGGGAATTATCGTCGTTCATTTCGCCGGCAATAAACACTAAAACAAAGATCGGGCTTCTGAACATCTTTCTTCCTGCAGTCGCATTATTCGTCGCCGGTATTGCCTTTTCCTACCTAGTAGTCATACCNNGTAATGCAGTTCTTCCTCGGTTTTGGGATCGCATTCCAGCTGCCGATCGTTATGTACGGCATATCGCTTACTGACGCAGTGTCGCCGCGCTTTTGGCGCGATAATTTCCGCTACGCCGTCATAATACTGGCAATATTTGGCGCGATAATTACCCCGGATGGCAGCGGGGTGACAATGTGGTTCGTGGCCGGGCCCATGCTGGCGCTGTACGTTGCGGGCATGCTGATTGTCGAGAGAAGGGCGACCAAAACTAACACTTAAATTCTTAACCAAACCATGTTATCACAGATGGTTGCTGAAGGGCTGTCGAATCTTATTATGCAGTTCGCGGGCCTTGGAGGAATGGAATGGATCATAATCGTAGGCCTGATCGTGGTGGTCTTTTTTGGAGTGAAAAAGATCCCCGAGCTTGCAAGGTCGTTTGGCAAGGCAACAGCAGAGTTTGAGAAGGCTAGGATTGAGGCCAAGAGGGAGCTCCAACAGATGAAAAGTGAAGGGCGCGTTGGCAGGGAAAAGCTTGAGTCAATAGCCGATTCACTTGGGATAGACTACACTAACAAGAATGACGACGAGCTAAGGACTGCAATCGAGCTNNCCTGCCGTACCGCCGGTTCAAGCGGCTTGCCGACGAAATCCTTCTACTTGAAAAGTTCTCCGACATTATGAATAGGGAGAACCAAGAAAAGCTGCGAGAGCTCAATACGATAATGGTGGCACACCGCGCCTTTACCGCTTATCTAGGATATGAGAACATTGAAAATAACTTGAAGGTACCTGTCTTTGGCAACAGGTCGCTTTTGCGCGCAGAGGAGCGCACTGCTCCACGCAATCAATATTACCTGCTGGAAAAAGCCGGAGTCCGCCACCCCAAGATCTACTACAAGCCCTCTGATATTGACGGCCCGGCGATGATTAAGGTGCAGGAAGCCAAGCGCAAATTGGAAAGAGCATTTTTCATCGTGTCGTCGTACGAAGACTACAAAAAGAAATCAAAGCAAAAGATCGAGCTGGGGCTGGTCAGCAAAGAGGATCTTGACAACGCAACTATAGAAGAATATGTGCCCGGCACCTATTTCAACCTGAACTATTTTGTCTCTCCACTTACAGGCGAGACAGAGTTCCTTGGCATTGAAAGAAGGTTGCAGACCAATCTGCACGACTTTGTATCGCTCCCAGCAAAGCAGCAGATAGAGATGGACATGCAGACATCGAACATCGAAGTAGGTCACACACCAGCAAGCATCCGAGAGTCGCTCCTTGAGAAGGTCTTTGAAATGGGTGACAAGTTTGCTGTCGCGGCTAGAAAAGAGTATCCGCCGGGGATAATCGGTCCGCTTTCTCTCCAGAGCATCGTGACGGTCGACCTTGACTTTGTTGTGTATGACGTGTCTCTGCGGGTGCCGGGCAACCCAATAATGGCAACGACGAGCCCGTACACGAAATACNNAGCAGGTCCTGCATCACCGCGATCTCTTCTACCAAATTGTATATCGTCGGGATACTACCCTTGTCGCCTTCTTGGAAGCGGGAGATGTGCCTTGCGACCTCGCCGGAAAAGGCGCGCATCGGGAATTCCTTGCCGTCCTCTGACTTTAGTACGACGACTCCTTCAAGTCCCACTTGGTCTATGAACCCCACGTGACTTATCCTGGCTGGGATGTATTCTTCGTCTGGAGGGTTTTCTGGCATCGTGTCTACTATGTATGTCCCAAGAATTAAGGGTTTGTCAGAGCCGATAGGATTTAATTTGCAGTAGGCTGATTCTGTTCCAGTCTGACATGGACGAGAAACGCTGGCAGGCATTGAGGGAAAGCGGCTTTAGGATCTTTTTCGTAGGCTTGTTCTCGCTGGTTATTGCATTTGTAATATACTCCCGGCTTACGGTGCCTTCGTCGGACCCTCTTGCAGTGGAAGCGCGGCAGTTGAATAACCTTGCATACGCCGTCCTTGCAATAACCGGGGCATCGATGGCGTCAATGCTGTACGGCGCGTACAGGATTTTCCGCTCCGAGCAGATGCGGGCTGCCGGCAGCAACAGCCTGATCTCGTTCATCACCGGCGCGTTTGCCAATAGAAACTACTGGAAGATAATGGCAGTCGCGGCTATAAGCTACGGGATCTTTTTCGGCTTCCTATCCCAGATATTTGTCTACAGGGTAGACGTGTCATTCACAGAAAAGGGGCTCAAGGTTCCGTCAGTTGACATGACGTCATGCTGCGCAGCACCCGGGTACATGCCGATGCTTACTGTCTACATCACGGATCACTTTCTGATACTTGTAATACCAATTAACGTGATGCTGGCTGCGATCGTGTCCGGGCTTGTTGGCTTCAACGTGGCGCTCAGCGTATTTGCGTACAGGCTAAAAAAGTTGCTTCAGGTCAACACGTCAATTGCAGGTGGAGTGGGTGCGACATGCGGGCTGTTTGTCGGGTGTCCAACATGCGCCGGCAGCCTCTTTTCTGCCCTGATCGGGATTGGCGTGGTCGGAGCAGGCACGAGCGCTGCCGTGCTTGCGCCCTTTCAGACGCTATTCATAGCTGTAAGCATTCCGGCGCTGGTAGCCGCGCCGTTCCTGATAGCTAGGAGCATAAGATCGGTCTCAACCCGCAATCTTACTTGACTCTGGCTACGAGCTCAAACTGCGGCAGTTTTTTCGATATGCTGTCAAGATATAACTGGACGTGAGGCTTTGCAGTCCATATCTTTTCGTCGCCAAAAAGGTAGCCGTACCTCTGCGAACTCCCAATCCTTTCGCGCAACCTGAGCGAGTCAAGATAGCTTGCTAGAACTGACGAGTCATCAAAACCACGCCTCTTTGCAATGGCATCAATAACATCGTGCATGCCAGATCCATGTTGGGCCGCCTCTTTGACCCTGTACGCAATGTCCTTTGGTATCCCAAGGCTCTGAGCAGCCTTCCTGTGAACGTGCTTGCCAAAANNTAGGTCTTCGACCATGCGCTCGCGCAGCTTCGTGTAACCTTCTTTTTCCGCCACCTTGGCGTACCATGAATAGCCTCCAAACAGCTCATCCGCTCCCTGACCTGTGAGCAGCACCTTTATCCCGTCTTTATGCGCCAGGCTCACAGCACTGTACACAGGCAGCGCAACCTCGACCTGGCCGGCGTTCGCATCTTCGATCACATTGATCACTTCAGGGATCAATTTTTCCACTGCGTCCTCGTCAAGTTCAGCCACTTTCAACTTTAGGTTCAGCCGGCCAGCAATTTGGCGCGCAGAGACGACGTCGCTAGAGCCCTTTACGCCGCACGTGTAGCAGATCACTTCGGGCACCATCTTGGCGGCAAGGTACGCGACAAGAACGCTGTCGATTCCCCCGGAAAATATTATCCCTATTTTCTGAAAGTCCTGCGTGCGCTTTTCCATCGCTTCGATCAGCGCTTTTTTGTAAGCTTCAACCGCGGACGAAATGGTCCTATGAGCTATCCCGACCTTTGGTGGGATTGGATCGGCGACATGAAAGTTCTCGAGCCGGGCATCTGGCGATATGATGACTGTGCTACCAGGTAGTATGCATCGCGTCGGTTCCTTTATCCCGATCCTCCAGAGTGCCTTTCGTTCTGACGCAAAGGCAACAAATCTGCTGGTGTCGGCGTAGTAAAGCTGGCGCACTCCAATCCTGTCCCTGACAAGGGCTGTCTCACCTGTTTCCTTGTCCTGGATTGCAAGGGCATATACCCCGTCAAGCTCGGCAACCGTGAGCTTTATCGCGCCAAGCAAATCGTTCTTGCGAATGTGATCCTCAAGGAGGTGAACAACCACTTCGCTGTCGGTCATTGTCGAAAACTTGTGGGTCTTCTCAAGTCTTTTCCTTAATTTCTTGTAGTTGTATATCTCGCCGTTGTGCTCCAAGACAAGCCGGCCGTCACAACTGGAAAAAGGTTGCGCGCCGCAGGTGCCGCCAACTATTGCAAGCCTCGTGTGACCTAGCGCACTCTGGCCGGTTACTTTCTGGAACTGTGGCTCCATAGTCGCGACGGAATTTGACTTTATTATCTGACCATTTACGACCAGCCCGGCCCCGTCCGGACCGCGGTTTACCATGCAAGAGAGCATCGAGCCAACGAGCGGCACGACGTTCTCCCCATTCTTGCTTACAATGCCTGCTATTCCACACATATCCATCTATCCAAATTTCAAAAGCCGAGTCCCACCACGAGGCAGAGAACTCGACTTCAATCGACATAAGTTAGCCGTTAATGACTTAAAAGGGTTTAATCAGCAAATTCCAATATTTTTAAGAGATCAGAATCCTGTACGATTTTCTGGCTTGCTTTTGCTATTTCTTTGTCCTTTGGCATGAACGCGACTCCAAGTCCTGCGCGCTTTATCATGCAAATGTCGGACTTTGTGTCGCCAATTGCCAGCGTATTTTCTATGGGTACTTCGAATTGGGAAGCAAATCTTTCCAAGTGATAACGCTTGCATACTGAAATTTTGCAAAAGCAGCCAATCCTTTCCCACCCAAGCGGCATCTTGACCTTGCCTGTAATCATACCATTTTCCATTTCTAACTCGTTTGCCGCTATGAAATCCAATTGCAGCTTGTTTGCGACAGCGTCTGCCGCTACCGTATAGCTGTCGCTTATTACCCCGATCTTGTAGTTTCTATCTCTTAGCGCTGCAATCGTTTGCTGGCAATTTTTTGTAAGTGGTANNCCTGGTCTGCTCATATCCGGGCATCCCGCTTGACTGTATCGCCTCGACCTTGTCAGATAGGCCGAACTTGTCTGCAAGCGCATAGACCAGCCGGCCCTGGATAAGCGTGCCGTCCATGTCAAATGCAGCAAGCCTTGACATCATTGTGCGTACGTAGAAGCCTTGTTTAGAACTTTTGCAAATTGCCGTATGTCGATGTCCTTGAACGGTTCTATCTTGAGTGGCACTGGCGCCTCCTGTTGTCCCTCTTCCAACATGCTTTTGGCACGCAGGCTTTCCAATATTTTTTCACGGAGTTTCGGTGGGCAGATCTTGCTGTGGTATATCGACGAAAGAGATGCCACCACCATTTCCTTAAGGTGGTCGTCACCCTTGTCTTCGTGAAAGTGGGGATTTCGGGTTTCAACCTGCATCACTTCAACCCCCTTGTCCATCGCGTCTTGGTGAGGGGTTGGTATGATGCCGCCAAATTCTTCGAGCACGTTGACTACTTCATAGGGCTCGATGGAGTAGCCAGACGAATATGACAGCAGCTCTGCCAGCTTGAGCGACATGCAATGTTCGCCCGAGTTGCCAGTCCGCATTACTTCTGTTTCAAACCCGGTGTAATACGATATAAGTGAATTCAGGTGCTGGTTTGTCATCTCCGAGACTCTCCCCCACTTGCTAAAGTAAAGTCCTGTATCGGACATTTTTGGCTTGTAAATCCACGACACCCTGATCATCGTGTACGGGGTCTTGGACATGGCAATGCCGGAGGCGAAAATCTTGACGTATTCGTTGACTGCTCCAGGCACATAGTTGTCTGCGTCGATAAATCCTACGTACTCTTTTCCGGCCATCTTGGCAAGCAGCATGCCAAGGACCATCCCTTCTGCCTTGCCACTTCTCACTATATTGTCCGGGCCAAGTAGGCTGGTGTATCCCACCTCCTTGAGCGCTTCAGACAAACCCGGGTCGCGCTGGTGCAGAATTAGCGCGTTGCGCCCAACAAACGTGTTGTACTGNNCTCACCCTTTATGGGGATCACTATTGCCATCTTCCTTTCAATCTCGGAGATTTGGTCGTTCCCCACCTTCATGAGGGTTCCTGACATCGGCCTGCCGTCGTCAAAACCCGAGTCTAGTTCATAGACGCGCTGCACCCCGTGCAAGCTAGTCGCACCAAACCTTTCAGTGTACCTTGGCAGGTCTAGTTTCATACTATGTTGCAGTAGAAAAACGCCCTGATTGTTTATATGG
>DAOL01000029.1:1443-3368 GCA_002501845.1 Nitrososphaera sp. UBA217 | reverse complement strand
GCTTCATGCGCTCGAATTCCCGCTTCAGCTTTCTTTCTTCCACGCTAGACAATGATCGTTTTTCCTTGACGTCCGTAAAGAACCTGTCCTCTTTTGACGTGTGGTCCAGAATAAAGACAGAGTACGTCTTTAGATAGCGGGCTAGCGGCTCTCTGGCTTTCTTATCTTTTAGGAATTCTTCAAGATGGATCCTCACCCTTTTTGCGATCCTTCTCCCAAATTCGTGCTCAATTACGAACTTGCGGATTTCCTCTGAATTGCCATCCTTACTTTCTGTTTCCGGGAAGTAGCCGTTCTCCTCCTTGCCGTGATGAAACTGGTCGACAAACTGCTCGATAATGTCCGCAATCTTAATGAGGTCGCCGAAAGGAATATCTTTGTTTTCATTCAGCAGCGCGTAGCATTTTTCAATGACCACCTGAAGCCGCCTGATAGTAACGTGGTCTTGCAACAGGTCTTCGGTAGCGCTCATTTTGAGGCAACAGGTTGGACATAAAAGTTCTTTTCGTACATCAGCTCCACGCTTGCTGCTTCAACAGGATTAAGGTACTTGCCATCAGAAATCGACGCAAACATCTCTATCTCTTCCATGCTTATCATCGTGGGCAGGACAACTGAAATCTGCTTTTGCGACAAGATGAATTTGATTGCAAGTTCTGTGATGTTCCACCCCTTGCTCTTCGCAATTGGCCCCATGTTCTCTATCTTTTGTATCGCTTCTGTAATGAACTCCTGTTTTCTGAAGCTACGGTGATCGTTCTTATCAAACTTGGTGTCTGCCGTGACCTTGCCTGTCAGCAGACCCGAAGCGTCGGGTACCCTCACCATGATGCCTACGTTGTGGCGTTCGCCCTCCCTCAGAAAGTCGCGCCCTGGGTCCTGCTCCAGTATGTTGTAGACTGTTTGCAGGGAGGTGATATTTCTGTTCTTGATTGCTTCGAGACCTTCATCCTTCCAGCCGATAGCTGGTCCGAGCGCCGCTCCGTGACTCTTTATCGTGCCTTTTGTAACTAATTGATCAAGCGCTGCAAACAGGGAGTCATTCTTGATAGCGTCCATCTTGGGGTTATGAAGGCTGTATATGTCAATGTAATCCGTCTGCAACCTTTCAAGGCTTTTATCAAGAGCGAACTTCAGAAATTCTGGATCGTGTTTTTGCGGAAGCTCACTGTGGCCAATTTGCTCGGCATTGTACATGTCATATCCCCATTTCGTAGAATAGACAACTTCGTCGCGCATGCCCTTGAACGCCTGCGCCATCAGCCTCTCGCTCTTACCCTTGCCGTACATGTCGGCAGTCTCGTAAAAGTTGATTCCAAGGTCGTACGCACGCTTTAGCATCTTGATCGCCTCATCGTCGTCGATCTTTTTGCCCCACCAGTCAAGCCCGATAGTCCAAGCGCCAAAGCCGATCTCGCTTACTTTGATGCTGCTCTTGCCAAGTGTCCTGTATTTCATGCTGCTATCGATAGCACCCCTTTCACTTCAGACGCTATTTTGTTGAACTGAGTGTCATTCATCACCGGCTTACCGCTTGCATCCATGTCAACTGGAATCCACGACTTGCAGCCAGCCCACTCGGCCTTGGTGTTGACCAGTATTGGCTCGTCGAGTTTGAAAACGCGCAATAATATTACGCTCATAGGCTTCTTGGGGTTGTAATCCATCCTAGCATTAACATAGTTTTCGTTCCATATGTGGTATTTTGCAAGCATCTTAATTGCAGCGCGGTCAGTCATGTCTTTGATGTCTATGACTTCAGCATAGCTCGTTAGCTTGTTGCTACCTCCAACAGGGTCGTCCTTCAAAACGTCATCAAGTTTGTTAGCATAGTCAGCCTGCAAATGATCCTTGGATTGGTGTTCAAACGTTGGGAACATCAGAAATTTATCATGCTTTACTTCAAAGCCCTGTCGGTATTCGAG
>DAOL01000029.1:0-1424 GCA_002501845.1 Nitrososphaera sp. UBA217 | reverse complement strand
CCGACTTTGATGTGCTCATCCATCATTTTCTTGCGCTCTTCAAATGGCAAAAGATACCACTCTCTGGATTTTACAAAAGGATACACAATGCAGTACTTCATCGGCTGCGCATCCGTCATGAATCCGGGCGTTAACTTTGACGAATAAACTGATGGCCTTGCAGCCGACAAGAAGACGTACGACTGCGTAAGGTATTTTCCAACAACGGTAGAATAAACCTTAGACGTCATTACCTGTGTCTTTTCCATAGAGTCTGAAATCATCCAGAGCATCAAGTCGGCGTCCTCACGCAGGCCAAGAGTGGAGTAAACCCGCACCTTTATCTTGGTGTTTGCAACCTCGATGAGATTGGCAAACTCCTTCGCTGCCTCGTCCTTTCCAATCTCGTTTAGCCAGCGCCATTTTGGATCCACCTTGAAAAATGAAAAGTTGAGAAATGCAGCCTGGTTTTCAGGAGCCGGGGCTTTGGACATCAGTGAGCAAGCTTGTCCCGACCATATTTAAAACAATGCTGCTTGGCAAGAGGATCAAGGTCTTTAGGGTCATGGCGCAGAGGAACCTGATCCCTACCAAACTTTAACGATTTTTGAATCCAAAAGAAATTGAAGCAGAGATTTCGTACCTTGTGACATAGGAACATAATAATTTAACCTAGCACCATATCCGGTACGGTTGCATCTTTCCGTCGGCTGCTCTGGCTGGAGCTATAGCACCTGGATAGGCCATTTCTACCCAAAGGGTCTTGAAAGCAAGAACTATCTGGAATACTACAGCAAGGTCTTTGATTATGTCGAAATTGAATCATCCTTCTATCGCATACCAAATACTTTGACGACTGCCCGCTGGTCAGAAATAACCCCAAGAAATTTCAGGTTCACGGCAAAATTTCCGAAGAGGATCACCCACATCAAGCGCCTAGACCAAGTGGAAAGCGATATGGAATATTTCCACAAGGCATTGACTCCGTTAGCTAGCAAATTAGGCTGCTTGCTCATCCAGCTTCCGCCTTCAATGACTATGAAAGAAGGTTTGAAGAAAATTCAGAAGTTGCCATTCGACAAAAGATTCAGGTACGCAATTGAAGCGAGACACAAGAGCTGGTTTGATGATGAAGTTTATTCCTTCCTTAGGAAAAATGATATCTGTCTGGCCTGGAGCGAACTTGAAGATATACGGACGCCGACTGTGGTAACGACTGATTTCATTTATCTAAGACTAATGGGTGATAGGAGCATCCCAGAAGAAGAATTTGGTACGATTCAAAAAGATAAAACTGTTGAAATGGGAGCTTGGGCGGCTGACATCAACAAGCTATCGAAGGATAAGAAGCTAAAGAATGGCTTCGCACCAGCTAGCAATCATTATGCCGGGTTTGCACCGGCAACCGCGAACATGTTCATGAAGCTAGTGGGGCTGAAGCCAGT
>DAOL01000009.1 GCA_002501845.1 Nitrososphaera sp. UBA217 | reverse complement strand
CTCATGACAGGGGCAACCAAGTCGTTTGAGGCTGCCCCGGGAACCATAAGGGGCGACTTTGGCCTTGGGTTGACTGACAACATTATCCACGCTTCGGATTCTGCTGAAAGCTTCATAAAAGAGTCGCGAGTCATTTTCGGTTGACACATGGAACTCCGTCAACCAGTCGTAGTTGTTTTAGGTCACGTAGACTCGGGCAAGACCTCCCTACTGGACAAGATTCGCGGCACCGCGGTTCAGGCCCGCGAAGTCGGAGGAATCACGCAGCACATCGGCGCCAGCTATTTTCCTGTTGAAACTATCAAGGAGATAACCGGGCCACTATATGCCAAGCTTGCCAAGGCTGAAACTCCCATACCCGGGTTGTTGGTGATTGATACGCCGGGACACGAAGTTTTCGCCAACCTGCGCGCACGCGGCGGATCAGCTGCTGACATTGCAATTGTTGTTGTGGACGTGAACAAGGGCTTTGAAGCCCAGACTATCGAAAGTATAGAAATTTTGAAAAAACGCAAGGTGCCATTTGTTGTCGCGCTCAACAAGGTCGACATGGTATCCGGCTGGCGAGCCTCTGGCAAATTTGTTTCAGAAGAAGTGAAAAAACAAGAAGCCAGCGTCCAGACCCTGCTCGACGAAAAGGCATATACCGTCGTTGGATCCCTCTCAAGGCTCGGATTCCCCTCTGAAGCGTTCTGGCGCGTCAAGGATTTCACTAAGGAGGTAGCCATAGTGCCTGTCAGCGCAAGGTCAGGCGTTGGGATACCGGAACTACTAGCCGTGCTGGTTGGATTGACGCAGCAGTACCTGGCAAAGAAGCTTGAGCGCCATGAGGGACCAGCAAAGGGCATCGTGTTGGAATTCAGCGAGGAGACTGGCCTTGGTCCATCTATGAACATCATACTGCTTGATGGCACATTGCGGCACGGCGACATTGTCGTTGTAGGCAAGCGCGACGGCGCAGTCGTCACAAAGATAAAGGCGCTGCTGCTTCCAAAGCCGCTTGACGAAATGCGCGATCCCCGCGACAAGTTCAAGCCAGTTACCGAAGTCATCGCTGCTGCGGGATTGAAAATCACATCGCCTGATCTCGAAGGCGTGCTCGCAGGCAGCCCGATTTATGTCTATGACCAGAAAAAAGGTGAGGATGAACTTGAACACCTTAAGTCGCTTGTTGAATCAGAGATCAAGAACGCCATAGTAAGCAACACCGAAACGACCGGTATTGTCCTGAAATGCGACACAATAGGATCGCTTGAGGCGATAACGGAGCTGTTGAAAGAGGCAAATGTGCCTNNTTTAGCGTTAAAGTGCTAGACGACGCGCAAAAGGAGGCACAGGAACGCGATGTCAAGATTTTCAACGAGCAGATAATCTACAACCTTGTTCGCAGCTACACTGATTGGGTGGCGTACCAACGGGAGCACGAGGAGTCAATACTGTTCAACGAGCTGCCGCCCATATGCAAGTTCCAGTTCCTTAAAGGATTTATTTTCAGGCGCAATGACCCTGCCGTCTTTGGCGCGGAGATCAAGGTGGGCAAGCTGAAGCAAAAGGTGCATGTCGTCAATGGAGAGGGCAAGAAGATCGGCATCGTGCATCAGATACAGGACAGCGGAAAAGCTATAGACGAAGCGACTGTCGGGATGCAGATAGCCGTGTCGATAAAAGAGCCGACTATTGGTCGGCAGATAAATGAGGGCGACGTATTTTACACCGACATAAACAGCAGACAGGCAAAGCAGCTGCTGGAGAGGTTCAACCACCGGTTAAACGAAAAGGAAAAGGAGATCCTACATATGCTCGTTGCTGTGAAAAGAAAGAGCGACCCGACATTCGGGTACCTGTGATCACTGGTATTTTTGGAGCAACCCTTCGAGGCCCTTTTCGCCGACCGCGCCGACCGCCCTGTCTACTGCCTTACCGTTCATAAACATTATGAACGTCGGGATAGCATAGACGTCGTAACGCATCGCGACGCCCTGATTGTCGTCCACGTTCAGCCTTCCAAAAGACACCTTGTTGCCGTATTTCTTGGCCAGCTTGTCAAATATCGGAAGCATGAACTGGCAGGGACCGCACCATGTAGCCCAAAAGTCCACGACCATCAACTTGATGCCCCCCACCACTTCGGCAAAGTTCTTTTCTCCCAGTTCCATCAAGCTGTTGCTGGCAGCGTGCATGCTTGCCGTCTTTTTGTCCTCACTCATGTCTATAGTATAAAAGTGAGTCAATTACTATTTAAGATTTATTGGTGTTCAGGCCCGGCGCCTTGTGAAAACAAACCACGCCACGCTTGCAATTCCGCCACCAACTGCAAGGCTTATGAGGATCGCAGACATGATCTGCGGTGCAGCATTTGCCACTATTATCGGCATGCTTATCGTTGCTTCGTTGCCCGCAATGTCCGTAGCGACAAGGTGTAGCACGTGCTCGCCGTCTGGAAGCTCTGTCGTGTCAAGCTTGTATTCGCGCATCCCTGTGACATTCAGGATCTTCCTATCGCCAACTTGCAGCTTCATGCTTTGTAAGTTTGGATCTTCAGCGCCAAGTACTAAGGAGGCCATACCTCTAAGATCCTGCGGGTTCGCATTGGAAAAAGAAAGTGACGGAACCGGCGGCGTCGTGTCTACTATGACCTCAATGTCGCGCCTGACAGAATTTCCCGACACATCTTCGCCCTCGAATGAAAACGGATAGACACTTTCGGATGTCGCGTTGATTATCTTCGAAGATGACAGGCTTGGCACGATTCTTGTAGAGTCGTGAGAGGTAACGGCTAGCCCATCACGCGCAATAACCCCATTCTTGTCGGTGATGTTCCACAAAAGTATTGATTCTTTCGAGATTCCGACCTTGTTTCCCGCCACTTTTTGCAAGTTGCCGCTTGAGTCTTTTACAAAGATGTCTATGGACGGCGGTGTGTTATCGACTTCAAACTCTGATGCAAACGATGCTACGTGGCCTACGAGGTCGGACGTGTCTACGCGCAGACTGTGCATTCCTTCTGAGAGCTCGCGGGCGTTGATCATTATGTCAAAAGTGCGGTTCACTAGGTCTGGGTGGACAGGCTTGTTGCCATCTATTGCGTACTTGTAGCCGGCGAGGTTATCGTCCGTAATTGTAACAGCGATGCTGTGCTCTTTGCTGCCTCCGATGAATTTTGGCAGGTCTATTCCAATCACTGGCGCAGCACTGTCCGGCAGTAATGTAGAGAACTTGGCTTCCACCTGCAAGGGCTCGTAGAGGCTGTTTCCGTGGAACACTGTGTTGTGCAGTAGGACCGAGTAAACCCCGGTGCCATTGACCGGGACCTGAAGAATAGTAGAGTTCTCGCCGGCGTTCTGACTGAAGTAGAACGCGCCTCCCTCGCTAAATGTGGTAGTGCCAAGCCAGTCGTTGCTGGGCCACCCAGCGAAGGTCTCGAACACTCCTGATGGCACGCTTGAAGCCACCATCCTGCCGTCAGGCCCAAAGGCCATTGCACTAATGCTGGTGGAATTATGCTGCCATGAAATTTTCAGAGTCATTGAAGTTATCGTACCGTCGTCCACCATGAAGTAGTATGACCGCCAATCACCGGCGGAGTACCTTGAAGTCATGTCAAACAGGCCGCCGACATAGCCGTTTGGTCGCAGGCCAAGGTCTTGCTCGGCTGCGTGGGAATTAGGGACGGCAACCACAGGCACGTCCTTTGGCACCGGCTTGCTCGTGACCACGTAACTTACAGGCATGACCATCTGGCGACCCTTTACATCCGCAGGCACAATTAATATCGAGCCGTAGTAAACGCCTGGCAAGGTTTCTTCGGCGACATGAATCGTTGCCTTGACCATTTCCTTGCTCTTTGAGTGAAGCGTGAGAGACATCTTGCTATCTGTCGCCCCGTTAAGAGTGATTGCAGGGTTTGGCAGCCTCTTGTAAAATTCGATCGTTAGAGTGTAATTCATCGAAGTCGAGTTTATTTGCCTGTCGCCCTGCCAGAACGAAAACACCGTCGGGACTGGGTATACGCCTATTACAGGCGTGTTCTGGAATTTTTCATTTGGATCCGATATCCTGAGCTCCTGCACGGTGCCCCACGAGCCACCCCTGTTAATCATTGAAGTCTCGGTGTACGAAACCTTCCCATCCTTATCGCTGTCATTCCAGTCGTAAGCGTACAGCGAAGCGATACGAAGGTAGTTCCCATAGATGTCAGTCGTGTTCATGAAGGATTCGAACGGAAAAGTGAGCCTTGCGACCATAAGGTCCGCGTTTTCCGGAATGCTGCCTATTTTATTGATGTTGTAATAATTTGGATCATAACCAAACTCTTTCGAGTTGTACACAGGATCCTTTTCAAATGGACGCGTCGCGTTGTGTATTTCGTATCTGGCTACGAGCTTTTCTATTGCGGCGTTGACCCCAATTTTGATGTCCTTTGTGGAGGGATTCTCAATCACGATTTCTGTGGACGAAGAGTTGCCCTGCCCGACATAGCCGGCAAACCATCGGCCGTCCTTGAATTTTGTGTCAAGCTTTTCCATTACGCCCTTCCCTCCCTCGATTATGCCAAGCACGCTATCGTATGAGTAGATTGCGCCGGACATTTCAGACAGGACGTTTGGAACAGTGTCTTCTGTATAAGCAGCAAACTTGCCGTTTTCGCTCTCTGCAAGCTCGACTGCAGATAACGCATCTACCCTGCCGGACCCTTGTACGAACGGGTCGTTCTTTAGGTCAACGGCAGAGGACATTAGTATCGTCTTGACTTCAAATGGGTCGATCGGTTTGCCTTGTCCTCTGAGGTCTTCAATCACAAGCGCCGCCGCCCCGGCGACCATCGGCGCGGCCATGCTCGTGCCGCCGAAAAGTGCGAACGCGTTGTCGTTGTTCGGATCGTCAGCAGTCGTCCCCAGGTTCTTGAGGTTCACTATGGTCGGGGTGAACGCGTACGACCCTATGGCCATTAGCTCCGGTTTGGGGTCTCCAAACAACCCCGGGCCCCTGCTGGAAAAGTCCGCCACATCATCAAAGTAAGTCGCCGCATTACCAAACCGCGTGACGTTCTTGAAGCCGTCGTAACCGACATGCACATTGTTGGTCGTGGCCCCGACCGAGATCGCAAGAGGTGAAGAGTTCGGAGTGCCCACCGATCCGTAGCCAAGGCCGTTGTTTCCAAAGCTGTTTACAAACAGCGTGCCAGGGTAATCATTATCGAGCAGGCCGGGCACGGTAAGTAGCGATGAGAACACCGACATTATGTCGTACCCAGGCCCGTACTTCAAAAGCGGGAACGATGTCACGCCCCAGCTGTTGCTTAGGATATCGGCTTTGTGGTCACCGCTATACTTCCATGTGCCGTTTTCAAGGTCAAACCCTGAAGAGTATAGCCAACCGAATAACGAGTCTCCAGCCCAGAGCGCCTTGACAGGCATTATCCTTGCGCCCGGAGCAATGCCGACAAGCCCGTACTTTGTGCCGTTGGCGTAAATGTCGTACTGTTGCTCGCCTATTGAAGATACAGTGGCAGCAGTGCTGGTACCGTGTCCAGCCAAGTCGTACATCACGCCAAAGTAGTCGCCGGCAGGATCAAGGGGCTTGAGCAGGTCCGCGACGACTACGCCGCCGTAGCCGGTCTCCTCCCCTACTGCAGGCCTGGTCTTATTGCCTGTAGCCTGCCATAAGTCGACTACCCTTGCGCCGACCGTCCCAGCGGAAAAGTCAGGAAAGCCATCCTTGTTGTAATCATACGTCAGAAATTCATTGCCGTCTCCAAGCTTTATCGGGACGTCGTCTGTAAAGTCAAACGAGGGCTCGACAAACAGGTGTTCTATTTCACTTTGGCTTGTCACCAACCGCGCGAGCTCGCTTTGCGTATAGAAATACCACCCTGAGTACATGTCAGGGATTATCGTGTCGTACACCCCGGGCTCTTTGCTGTCTACCACGAGTACCGGCACGAGCCCAAACGTAATTGTGCCGAATTGCTGCTGAGCCTGGTATATTACTCCAAAGTGATAGATGCCGCTCGCAGAGCGGATGTAGTCGCTCGGGCTGTGTCCTATTATCCAATCGACCCTTGCTGTTGCGTTGACAATCGGCGTGCCAAAAAAAGGATAGAGTGAGTTGTATGTGGGTATCTCGCCATATGAGGTGTGGAGGAAGACAGTGCCATTTTCGTTGACATAGACCCAGGACGTGATATTTTCTGGCAGGTTTCCTTCTGTGTAGCCGCCGTCAACCACCCTGCCAGACGGGTCTGTCTTGGCAATGTAGGCCGCCCTTGTTAGCACGATACCTTGCCCATCTGCGTCTAGCATTATCGGGATGCCGTTTTCGTCCCTTGCAAGAGCATGCTTTAAGTCCGGGTTGGAAAAGTCGGTGCCGGTATCCACTATGGCCACCGTCACGCCGCGGCCGGTAATGTTGTATTTGTCGGCAACTTCGTCAGAGCCTATTATCGACGAGCCTGAGAGCCTGCCGGGGTTGCTTATCTGATCTTTGCTAAAATCAAACTGGAGTGGTGAGTCTGCCGCGTATGAAAATCCGAGGTTTGAAGGAAGCGGAGATTGCGATACCGCCACGCCCATGAGCGGTTGCCCGTTCTCCATCGACCCTCCCAGGGCCACGACGCGTGCGGTGTTTCCAAGAGCCGCGACGTTCCCAGAGCCGTAGACTAGCGTCCTGCCAGGGCTGCCGTTATGTTCCATTTTGCCAAGATCGATAACTCCAAAGTTAGTCCTGATCGCGTTCTTGTCGGCCTGCGAACCATTAGCGGTTCCCATATCGTTCCCCAAGTATGGCAGCGGCTTGGAAAACGCGGTGAGAGGGCCCGATTCCTTGACTGACAAAGAATACGCCGGGACCAGTAGAGAAGCGGTTATCAAGAGGAGTAAGGCAAGGCAAAAAGCACTCCAGAGCATGTAATACGCTATTGTTACAGAGGATTATTCTCGGTTATTATGATTTCTATTGGTAAAAGTTGAATGACGACTCTGCTTACGGGATCGGCATATATAGGACGCGCCATTCTAGGAGTTACTTCAGCAAGTCATCGTACTTGCCGGCCACAATGTCTGCAAAGACCTCCTTGGCAGGTTTGCCCTCGACCTTGACCCCCATGCTAACACACGAGCCTATGACTTCCTTGACTGCCCCCCTGACATCCTTGGCATATGAACCGTCGATTTTCATCTTGGCTATCTTGACCGCACTTGCCATCGTCAGGTCGCCGGCATAGTTCGTACCTGCCGTACCAGAGCCCTTTGGTATGCCTGCTTCTTTGGCAACCAAAGCAGCAGTTGGTGGTATGCCTACTTCGACGGTGAACTTTTTGGTCTCAGAGTCGACCTCGACCTTGACTGGCACCTTCATTCCAGGAAAGTCTTTAGTCTTTTCATTAATGGTATTTACGACCTGCAATACGTTGACACCCATAGGGCCAAGAGATGGACCCAGAGGCGGCCCTGCACTGGCTTCACCGCCGCTTACCAGCGCGGAAACGGATTTCTTGTCTCCCATAACAGCCAAGCAGTAGATTTAGGTAAATAATTCTTGCTCTAGTATCGCCTCTCAACATGCTTGACACCTTATTAAGCCCGTGCNNTGACAAAGCTTAGCCAAAGGAACTATCGGTTATCACAGCTTGCGTCGGAGCTGGACGCATCGATGCAGGAGGCTCACCGGAACATGACACGCCTTATCGACTCGGGCTTGGTGGCCAAGGACAAGGAAGGCGAGCTGGTGCTAACCGCTTACGGCAGGACGGTGGTCATGATAATCCCTGGTTATGACTTTTTGTACCATAACAGGGACTTTTTCCTTGACCACGGCCTTGGCGGTCTCCCACCGAAATTCATCCAGAGGATGGCATCGTTCCAGAACTGCGAAATAGTGCACGGCGTCATGGCTATCCTGCAGCGTTGGAAGAACCTCTACTCCGAATCTGAAAAATTCATCAAGGAGATAATGGCACAAGTGCCGCTAGACCTTATAGAGACTGTGAGCAGCAGGGTGGAATCCGGCGTAAAATTTTCCTACATATTTGCAAGCAACGCTGTTGTGCCAAAGGGCAGGACGCAGCTTTTGCAGAAGATCGGTTGGCGCAATTTCATCAGCAAAGGCCTAGTCGAACGCAGGATGGTCCCGGAAGTCGCAGTGATGACGATTTTCAACGAAAAGCATGGGTGTGTACTTTTTCCCAATATGAAGGGCGAGCCGGACCTCAACACGATGTTTTACGGAGAGGACAGGGAATTCCGTGAATGGTGCGCCGATTTGTTCAACTACCAGTGGGAGAAAGCCGGACAGTTTGACGAAAACAAGCTGAAACATGAAGTGTAGATCAGGTTTTTATACGCCAGACTTCATTCAATGCTGTGCCAAAAGCTTTTGTTCTGATGAATGCCGAACTTGGAAGTGAAGATTCTCTTGTTAATGACCTGAAGAAACTTGACAGCGTCAAAGAGGTTTATCAGGTTTATGGCGTTTACGACATTGTGGCGCAGGTTGAGGCTGACACGATGGAAAAGGTGAAAGAAACGATCACTTGGAAGCTCCGAAAGCTCAACGGCGTCAAGTCCACCCTTACAATGATAGTGATGGAATAGTCAGGCAGCAGCTTTTAGCACGACGAGCTTTCTGAAGTACTTGCTTAGAAGCGCAAAGGATGCGCCAAGGAACCCTACCGCAAGTGCGAATGTGATACCATAACCAAACGTCGCCGCTACTTCTCCGGCCGCTATTGACCCAACCAAGAGTCCCGCGCCGGTTATCGCGCTGTTGACCCCAAGCACGCTTCCCGCACGGCCGTTAGGGATCATGTTGAAGAGCGACGAAGTTGTGGTGGTGCTCCATAGGCTAAAGCCAACTTCTGCTGCCACAAACACGGCGAGCGTCATCATCAACATTGAAGACGGATCGCTTGCAAATAGAAAGGCTGCTGCAACTGCAAGCACTATGCCAAACATCCTCGGGATGTAGGCAACCTTGCCCATTTTCTCTTCGCCGCCCGCTGCGACCAGCCCATAGTTGAAGGGAAGGAAAAACACCTTTGACATGTGAAGTATCGTGTATGCGAGAAACACTTGGGAGTCTGTGACTCCGCCGCTCTTTAAGAAAGGAGTATAAGGCGTATAAAGAAGGTTGCCCGAAAGGAAAAACAGCCCAGTAGCGGCAAAGAACAGAAATTCTTTTCTTGATAGGCTTGCCTTCAGCTTTGAAAGCGAGAAGTCAGACACAGGCTTTAGAAACATCATCGGCAGATGTTTGAAGCGATCGACAAGGGCGGCATGTGACTTGGCGATTGCCTTGTGTTCAAGTGTAGCCGGGGGATCCTTGACAAATATGATCGTCAGAGCAAGCGATGAAATCGCCATTGCGGAGCATATGAGCGCGTATGACTGCGCGTCGTGTTGCATGAGCCATAAATAGCCGGCCACCATTGCGATGACGAGCCCGGCTGCGCTGATAAGCGATGTCCAGCTGAATGTCTTGAGCCATTCCTCCTTCCTTGACTTTTCCATGACAAGCAAGTTTGTCACCGGTGCCGCTCCGACAGAAAAGAACCCTATAAGCGCAGATAGGAGCATGAGCGAAGGCATGCTTGAAACAAAATACATTGCAGCGCACGTGATCGCAATAGCGACTGAACACAGACCGATTATGGTCTTCCGCCAGTGCATGGCGTCTATTAGCCGGCCCCAGAAAACTGCGCCAAGTGTCATTGCCAAGTTTGAGAGGAACATGGCGATTGCCACTTCCCTTACTTGGCCGCCAAGCGCAAGCATGTAAATTGGAATTATGGTGGAAAGACCGCATGAGCTCGCGTTCAATGGCACAAGGTACCACGACCACTTGCGGCTAGTTAGCGACACGGAAGCTTGCAATACGAATCTACCTCAACAATTTCTCGCTAGATTCATTTATAAAATTCGTATGGTATGAAATTATGACAACAATCTCCATTATTAGCAGGATCGCAACTTTAATCAACCAGTTAAACGATGACAGCCGTGTTGGGACTGTTTGGGAAGAAAGCCAACGAACAGAAGGTGTGGAAGTGCCAGCACTGCAACATGACCTTTGACGACAAGGAAAGGATGAAGCGCCACATGAAAAAGGCTCATAGTGAAAAGGGTGGCGACATGCCCAACAAGAACCCCTTCGGTTTTTCATAGCGCAAAGACTTATTTCATGTCACCACATCCTACAATTGGACTCAGGACAAACATGTTTCCAATCCACGATGACACAGAGCGCGTGCATGGAAGGCCGTACCTGAACTATGGCATGATTGCCATAAACGTCATCGTTTTTATCTGGGAGGCGTCCGCTACTAGTTTCTTTTCAGACGTTCGGGCAGTCGAACAAATGTTCATGACCTACGGCGCTGTGCCAGACAGGCTAGTCAATGACTTTCCAGCAAGTGCGCCTACCATTCTCACGTCTATGTTCATGCACGCGGGCATTGCGCACATCGTGGGTAACATGATATTCTTGTTCGTCTTTGGCGACAATATCGAGGACAAGTTCGGTAGGATAAAGTACATCCTGATATACGTCGGTTGGGGAGTCGCCGCGGCCCTTGCCCATAGCGCTTTCGCAGTTTCAACCGGCGGAGGACAAATCCCTGCTGTCGGTGCGTCAGGCGCAATTTCCGGCGTCCTCGGAGCATACATGGTCATGTTCCCGAGGGCCAAGATCTTTACAGTCATAGCAGCGTTCTTCCTCTATACCGTCCGCATACCTGTTCTTATTTACATCCCCTTATGGTTCGCAATGCAGGTAATATTCGCAGTGATAGGTCAGCTAGGACCGGCTGGCGGATCAGGCGTGGCGTACCTTGCTCACGTTGGTGGTTTCGTCGCCGGCGTTGCGGCCGGCCTTGTGTGGAGGATCCTGCCCAACTCGATCAAGTACAGAGAAGGCATTGCCACTGCAGGAGGCGCCAAGCCGGTATTCAGAGGTCCGATGTTCAGAAAGGCCCGGCCTAGGATCGAGGACGTAGTAACAGCCGCTCCAGAGGTGATAGAGGGTCCTGACTATTATGAGGTCATTGCAGAGATGCGCGGCGTGTCAGATGCCTCCGACATTAGTGCGATCTACGACGCAGGCAGCCGGCAGGTAAGAATAGTCGCGAGCGGCACGAGAAAGTACGAAATGTCAGCTCGGCTGCCAGCGACGGCGGCCAACCCCGTCGTGAAATATATCCAATACCTCAACGGCATTGCCCGCATCAGGCTCACGAAATAGTATACAACATTACAGCAAATTTAAAATATCCCACAAGGGCCCATGCAATTTACAATTTTAGGAGGAACATGAGAAAATGTCAATACAACAGGGATCAGCTGGAGGCGTCCCAGTGCTAATCTTGAAGGAAGGAGCATCGCAGACAAAGGGTCGCGATGCGCAAAAGAACAACATCGCTGCTGCAAAGCTCATAGCCGAGATAGTCAGGAGTTCTCTTGGTCCAAGGGGCATGGACAAGATGCTTGTCGATACCCTTGGCGACGTGACAATAACAAACGACGGCGCTACGATACTGAAAGAGATCGATGTGCAACATCCGGCTGCGAAGATGATGGTGGAAATAAGCAAGGCCACAGACAACGAGGTTGGCGACGGAACGACCTCAGTAGTGGTTCTAGCCGGCGCGCTCATTGAAAAGGCCGAAGAACTGATCAATAAAGACGTACACCCGACAATTATCGTCGACGGCTACAGGAAGAGCGCGACGAAGGCAATTGAGGTTTTGAACAGCATTGCGCAAAGAATAGTTGGCAACGAAAAGGAACAGCTGATAAGAATCGCCAAGACATCGATGCAGACAAAGCTGGTGTCAAAGGAAGCTGATGACATTGCGCAGATTGTTGTCAGCGCCGCCACTTCGGTGGCTGAAAAGACCGATTCTGGATTTCGCCTAGACATCGACGACATCAAGGTGGAAAAGAAGGCCGGCGGCAGCGTCCGCGACACAAAGCTGATCAAAGGCATAGTTCTCGACAAGGAAGTCGTGCATGGCGGCATGCCAAAGAGGATCCAGCAAGCCAAGGTCGCCCTCATCAATTCCGCCCTTGAGATAGAAAAGACAGAGTTTGACGCCAAGATAAACATCAGCTCTCCGGACCAGATGAAGATGTTCCTTGAAGAAGAAAATCGTATGCTAAAATCGATGGTTGACAAGATCATTGCAAGCGGCGCCAACGTAGTTGTGTGCCAGAAAGGTATGGATGACATCGCGCAGCACTACCTTGCAAAGGCCAACATTCTAGCAGTAAGGCGGGTAAAAGAGTCTGACATGACCAAAATGTCCCGCGCAACCGGAGCCCGGATCGTCAACAACCTTGACGACCTGTCAGCCAAGGACCTTGGCTCTGCCGAACTAGTCGAAGAGCGCAAGGTAGAGACAGACAAGTGGGTGTTCATTGAAGGATGCAAGCACCCCAAGTCAGTGACCATCCTGATAAGAGGAGGATCGCAGAGGGTTGTCGACGAGGCCGAGAGATCAGTGCACGACGCGCTGATGGTGTCAAAGGACGTACTTGAAAAGCCGGCCATAGTGGCAGGAGGAGGAGCCCCAGAGGCCTATGCTGCGTCAAAGCTCAGGGAATGGGCAAGTACTCTCTCTGGAAGGGAGCAGCTGGCTGCGGAGAAGTTTGCAGAAGCCCTTGAAGTGATACCGCTGTCGCTTGCAGAGAACGCAGGTATGGACCCGATAGACACGCTCACCGAGCTTCGATCGAAACAGAGCAAGGGAAGCAAGTGGACCGGCGTCGATGCAAGGAACGGCAAGATTGCAGATATGAGCAAGTTGGATGTCGTTGAGCCGCTTGCAGTCAAGGAGCAGATAATCAAGTCTGCCACAGAGGTAGCGTGTATGATCCTGAGGATCGACGACGTCATTGCGTCGAGCAAGTCGGGCGGCGGCCCACCTATGCCACCTGGCGGAATGGGCGGCGGCATGCCCGGAATGGGCGGCATGGACATGTAAGGTCTTCAACCCCTTACTTTTCTAGTTCCAGGGCGATCGCTTCTTTTACCCAGCTCCCGGTTTCCTGCATAGTTGATAATTTGTGCAGAAAATTCTGCCAGGAAATGTCGCCGCATGCGTCGATCCACACTCTGTAATGATTTGTCACGCTGTCAAAAGCCTGTTTGTGGTTAAGGCAGTATTCGCTGTCGTTCAATGCGCTTCTATGGCAAGCGGCGCATTTCTTCGTAGTCATGGAAGGTTTATTTAGAGTCTGGATTTTAAGGGTTATAACAACGTCATGCTTACCGCCCCTTCAAAAGTTGTATGGATTGTTGCAGTAGGGTACTTGGTATTCTTTTTCGCCCTTGCATCTGGCATGATCAACGCGATAATTGAGGGAAGGAACTTGAGCGGCTTTGTGCTCCCCACTCGCTCTGCCCAGACGGTTGGCGAGACAGTGGTCATTACGCTGATACTTTTCATCGGGATGGTCGGCACTTTTATGCTCTACAACTCAGGGAAGTCGACAGACCTGAAGGTGCAGCAGGCGCTTCTTATTGCAGGCTTTGGAGTCCTTGGCATTGCCCTGCTTCTCGGATTCATCCTGGTAAGCATCAAACTGTGATCAGGCAGTTTTCGTATACCACCTGTGTTCCTGCTGGTATCGATTCGTGGTCTACAACAGTGACTGCAAGGTTGCTGTCTATCCTCTCGACGCTCAGCCTGGCCGCGCTCTTGCGCTGCAGCAACCTCCGGCTGGCTGGCGACTGTACCCAGCCACCATGCTTCCTGTAGCGCAGCATGCTTGTCGCAAGCACCGGAATGCTCTCGTCCATACCGCGCCTGACAAGCAGCATCAGGATTACAGATAGCAGGTGGTTAAGGCCGCCTGTCCGTTCCCGCGTGCAGAATAGGTTGTAGAAGCTATTGACAGAGTCAAATATCACAACCGAGCTTGCAGCCATTGATTCGAGTATGTCCTTTACCATAGGAACAAGCCGACCCTCGGAAGGCAGATAGATGTCGATGCTGTTTGCCCGAACAAGCCCGGCTTTGAAAAACGCTGTAAAGGTGGTGTCAAGGTCAACATAGGTCACCTTTTCAAACTGCGACACAAGATGCGCGACGAAGCATAGCTTGGCGTACGGGTCGCTGAACATCAGCGTATTTAAGCCACGCGTGCTCAATATGTTGTCGGACAATTGCCGCTCTATTGCATGAGGTTGGATATATGAGTGACATTGACGATCAAATAAAGCGCGACTTTGCCGTAACAAGAAAGATCATCTACATGAACAATGGTGCTATTGCTCCGACGCCCTTGTCGACGATCAAAGCCGTGACTGATTTCATGTTGAAATGCGCTGAATCCGGCCCCGATGCACCCCAGACTTCTGAGTACGTCACGTCATTGCTTGACGAGCTGCGCACAAGGGTGGCGCACCTGATAAACTGCGACCGCGATGAAGTGGTGCTTGTCCAGAGCACGACTGAGGGGCTCAACATAGCGGCAAACGGCGTTGACTGGAAACATGGGGACGCGATAGTGGTGCGGGGCGGCAGGCACGAGCACTATGCCAACTATTTGCCGTGGGTTTCGCTCTCGCATAGGAAAGGAGTGCAGTTGAGGGAGCTTGCCATAGACGAAAGTGGCTACTTTGACCTCGGCGATCTTGAAAAATTGATCAAGGGCGCGCGGCTAATCACTATGAGCCACGCGTTGTACAACACCGGCGCAATAATGCCGCTTGAAGAAGTCGGCCGGATTGCACAACAAAATAACGCGCTGTTTTGCGTGGACGCGGCCCAGAGCGCCGGCACGATCCCAATTGATGTGAAAAAAATGGGTTGTGACTTTATGGCGTTTCCGGGCTTCAAGTGGCTATGCGGCCCTACTGGGATAGGCGCCTTCTACTGCAGCAAAAAGGCATCTGAACTGCTGTCGCCGCAGACCATCGGGAGCGAGTCAGCCACGCTGTCAGAACACAACGTCATCTCCTACCTTGGCATGCCAGCCAGATTCCAAGCGGGATTTCGGAACTACCCCGGGGCCGCTGGCCTTGAAGCCTCTCTGAGGTACGTACTTAGGATAGGCCTTGAGAGCGTCAGGAAAAAGAACATGAAGGCGGCAGGGATCTTGCGCGACGTAATAGGCAAGATCCCGGATGTGAGGTTATACGGCCCAGACGATGAAAATAAGCGCACATCGATTGTCACTTTCACAGCGACGACTGATTCATCGATTTTAGTAAAAAAGCTGGAACAGAACAACATAATATTTGCTTCAAGGGACATCGGCGGTGGAAAGAAAGCGGTAAGAGCAGCGCCCCATTTCTTTAACAGCGAAGAGGAAGCAGAGACTGCTGCGAGCTATGTCAAGAACTTTCTCCGATGACTACTTCTTTTTCTGCTCGCCTTGTCCTTCAATCACAATCATTGTCAGCGTTGACCGGACTTTGTCAATGCGTCTGACATGCCATGTTATTGTTTCGCGCAACTTGTCCATTGAGTCTGATCTGATTTTGGCGATGATGTCATAGACTCCATAGACCCCAGAAACTTCAATAGCTTCTTGAAGCTTTTTGATTTCGCGGATAATTTCTTCTTCAGAACCGAGGTCGCAGTTGATAAGGACATATGCTGTTGGCATATGGAACTATCGTTCCGTGAGTAATTAAACAGATCGTATTACAACCTCTCAAGCAGAGTTATTAATGACGTTCTGACTTCAAAAATTGGCACATGAGAGTGATCGACCTTACAATGCGGATTACACCCTCGATCACGGTATTCCCCGGCTCGCCTCAGCCGTCTTTTATTCCGTGGTCCAGTTTTCAATGCCACGGCTACGACTCTGAGGCGATGTTCATGAGTACCCACACGGGCACGCATGTCGATGCCCCTTCCCACTTCGCCCCGGGCCTTGCAAGCATCGACATGATCCCAGCACGCAGACTCGTCTGCAACGCTGTCCTGATAAAGGCGCCTAAGCGTGCAAACGAGCTAGTAGAGCGCGAAGATCTTGCAAACGATCAGGTAAGAAAAGGTGACACTGTGGTAATCGCGACAGGTTGGGAAAAGCATGTCGCAGGCAGCGATTACATGACGAAAAACCCGGGACTGTCAAAAGAGGTTGCAAAATACTTTGCAAGGAAGAAGGTCAATGCAGTTGCAATTGACGGTCCAAGCATCGACGCGGGGATTGACAGCGAATTTACTGCTCATAATATCTTGCTGCCTCGTAATATACTGGCTGTCGAGAACCTTTGCAATGTAAGCAAGATATCAACAAACCGATTCATGTTATTAATTAGCCCACTCAAACTTGGAGGCGCAACAGGATCGCCTGTACGCGCGCTCGCAATGGTGTAAAAATGTCTTTTACTACTGTAGAGTCCTATAGATACAAGATCAAGAACCACTTTGCAACAACCTTTTTAGAGCCTGCACGAAACTCATGTGCATGGAGTTGGAACGCCCACGAAAGATGGAGCTCCTTCACACGCCCAAGTCAGAACTACTGAGGCTCATGAGGGAAAATTCCCTGACTGTTGATGAGGTCGTCTTTCTTTTTGGATCAAACAAGGTGGCCACTGCCGACATCAGGATGAACGCGCCGACGATCTGTGACAAGCTGCTGACGATGTTCTTCCGCCAAGCAGTCAATCACGCGACTGTCCCCCCTATTACTGCATAGTTTTTTTCTGTTCTACCTGTGAAGTGTAGCTGTCGAACCACGTCGGCAGATCAATGTACTTGTCTGTAGTAAAGTGGTAACCTATGCCGGCATCCCACGCTTTTGCAGTTTCGCCTGCAGCATTTGATTCGTTGATGCAGCCTGTGCAGTACTCGTTGCTCGACACGCCCATAAAGCGCGATGACGGGTACTTGTGCATCCATGGTATCTGACCGTAATACACCCATTCCTCCTCCAAGCTGACGATATCAGAGATCAACATTATTCTTTCGGACACTTTATAGTGACCGGGGTTCATTACAACGAGCTTGTCTTGCCCGTAGCTCTTTACTTGCTTGTCGATTGCCTCATAGTACCTGTACTCGACGTCGGTCTTAATGTTGGTCACTTCGTCCACAAAGATGCCGTCAACTCCTGACGACATCTGGCTACCGATGTCGGCCTTGACAGCATTTAGGTCCCGTGCGCCGTAGTTCGTCCAGGCGTACGTAAGGACCTTGATGCCGGCATCTTTGAATTGCTGCTGCACGCTAGGCGTCAGGTTCAGTTCGCCGTCCGGGAACGAATGCTGCACTATAACAAGCTCGGGCCTGGCCGCTAGGATCCTAGTAGCCTGATCTGTCACTTTGCCGTTTTCATCAACCAAATGTCCGTAATAAATCACGTAAAGGTGCTCCGACTTTTCGGACGTAACCTTTGCAAATGGCAGCGTGATTGAAGCCGCCGCCGCGCCCGCAAAGGCTACTGATGTGACGATGATTATTGCGAAGTAAGATCTCTTCTTAGTAGATTGCACTAGTAATGATAGAATTCCTGCTTTTTATGGTGGAACATTGATATACCATTAAATTATGCTGCGTAGGAGCGTAAATTGCTCTGGGCCCGTAGCTCAGCCAGGTAGAGTACCGGACTTTTAACTTTCATGGAAAGAAATCCGGCTGTCTCGGGTTCGAATCCCGACGGGCCCGCTTCTATTCGATCATTGTAACGGGCGACACGCGCTCGTATATTGGGAACGAAACTGTAAATGTAGCCCCCTTGGCGTTCTTGTTATTCATTGCTTTTATGGTGGCTTTGTGAGCTTCGACTATTGACTTTGTGATGAATAGTCCGAGCCCAGTGCCCCTCTCATTCTCATTTGTCTTTGTTACAAATTTGCTAAAGAGTATTGGTAGGATCTCTTCTGGGATGCCGGTTCCATCATCCGTCACTTTTACTTCCACCAATCCATTGTCACGGTCAGTATGAGTTCTTATTGAAATAGTACCATTCTTGGCAAACTTTACGGCATTGTTAATGATATTTAGAAATGCTTGCATTAGACGGTGCTCGTCTCCCAGAATCTTGACGCGATCGTCATCTAGGTCGATATCGATGGTTATGAGGTCATCTTGACTACAGAACTTCGTAGACGAGGATACTAATTCCTCGACTAATTGCGAGACATCAAGGGGTTTCATGTCGTAGGTAAAAGTTCCACTCTCAATCTTGCCCACGTCCAGCAAATAAGTCGCCATTTCGGCCAGCTTTTTGACCTCAGATGAAATAGTTTTCCATGCTTGATCACTGTTGATCAAACCTTTCTCGGCAAGCTGCACGGAACCCAGAATGAGCTGGATGGGCGTTCTGAGCTCGTGTGCTGCAATCATGATAAAGTCGGTCTTCATCGCATCAAGCTTCCGGAGTTTTGCGTTCGCAGCGGATAGCTCTTTATTCCTGGCTGCGAGCTCTTCGTTGATCTTCTTAAGGTCCTCACTCTGGTTTACCAGTTTCGCGTTTGCCTGTTGGAGAATCTTCTCCTTTTCGATAAGCTCGTCGTTAACGCGCTGTAGGTCAAAAGTTTTCGTCCTGATTCGCTGGGAGAGGTTGTTATCCAGTTCAATCATTCTTTTTCTCATAACTTCAAATGCCATGATTAACTGTGATAGCTCGTCAGTGTTCTTGAATTTACCTTTCGTAAGTGCAGCATCATAAATCTGAAAAGCAAAATTACCTTTTGTTATCTGCTCTGCGCCTTTTCCTAGTTTCTTCAGAGGATGCAAGATGATTGCCGCCAGCAGTATCCCAAGGACTCCCATCGCCGAGGCAAAGATGATTATGACTTTCTGGAATAGTAGCATATGAGGAGCACCTTGTACAGGTGATAATAGGTAATAGGCAGCTGCGCCTCCGAGGACTATGAAGGTTACGAAAAAGCTAACAAGAATCTTTGATACTATTTTCATAATTTTTCCTTCTAGACATGCAAGAAGAGCTGGTATTTGCCCCCGTCTGTTTGGAAGTATTTCGGCGCTAAACCTCTGTGTATGTAAAAGGTACTACAACTGGCATTACCTGTAATATGGAGAAAATGGGTACCGGGATTTCGCGCTTGGCTCAAGTGAAAATATTTCTTTAACGACAAGAGTCCACACCTTTTTTGGTTTCTCATAGATTCCAAATTCCTTGAGTCTGGTCTCCGCCTGCGAAATCAATTTCGGGTCACTTTGTCCTTCAGCGTCACCTTTCAGCTGGTAGCCGCCTTGCGTGTCCCTATCAAATACAGCGGCAGTCACTTTAGGCCACGCATTGATGTTGTGGAACGTCTTATTTTCGAAGGCGTCTGCGAAAAGTAGCTTTTCGTTCTCCAGTATGCCGAGAACGTACCTAGGAGAGATGTTAGGTATCCCGTCGGCACTGACGCTACCGACAAGGACGACGTGCTCCTGCTTTATTATCAGTCGTATGATGTCTTCTTTGATTTGAACCAACTTGCTACCAGATGGTTTTACAGTGGAACGGGTTAAAAGTTTTGTACATTAGGGCAATATCGAGTAGCTGAGTGAGAAATCAGCAGCCTTGGAAATTGTCATTCGAGATGTTTCAGTAGCTGCTAATATACCGAACTGACTTGTACGATTAGATTGCTCTTCCTTTTTGGAGTTTTTTCAGTCCATGAAGTAGATCCTGCACTTGTTGGTGTGTAGGGTTCAGATCCTTTACATCTTTAACCCTGACATTTAGCTTTTCTAGCTCCGTATAAATTCCCTTATCCTCTATGAGTTCTACAAAGGGGTCGAGCTCAAATGGCTTCTGGATCAGCTCGACTACTTGCTGTAGCGTTTTAACAGACTCCACGAGCGTGTCAAGAACGTAGGCAGATGCAAAAAGGATCCTCTGCTTTGGTTCAGTTGCGAGGATTTCCTTAGCAACTTCCATTCCATCCTTTTTTGGCATGCGGTAATCCAAGACTACTGCGTCAAATGGTGGTCTTGATATCTTGGATTTGCGAGATGATTCTTGATGCTCGAGCTCCTTGTAAAATTCATCAAGGCATTGTTCACCATCGTGTGTGACCACTACATCGTGATTCCTGTCTCTAAGGGCAAGTTCGTACTGCATTAGTATGTCAGACTCATCCTCGGCTATCAGAATCTTCATCTAGGCATCAGCTAATTGTTCTCACGTATAGCCTAGAGCCTGTTAGAATTATTACATACATTTGCCATGAAGTCCACACTAACCAATAGAGAATAAAATAACGAAAAGTCCGCCGTCAAGGACACAGCGGCCATGCCTGTAGATCGACCTTAACAATCCTCCAATTCGTATCATAATAGGGGCTTTTTACTATTCCTGAAATCAAGAATGTCTAGGATTGCTTTTCACTATCTTGATCATAGTCTAGTTTTTCGTCAATCTTTTTCTGCAGCTCCTTGTACAGCTCGTACCTCTGGGTCCATCTTGAAAGTATGAACCACTGTCTTATTCCTATCACTATCCACGCGAGTACGAAGACGACTACTATAGCCCCTGCTATTCGAAAGGCGGAGCTATCCGGAGGTCCGTTATGCGGCTGCCCATTCCAGAATGAGCTTCCTCCAGCTAGCGCAAAGGTAGTGATAAATGTCCCGGGCACAACTATTATGATAGAGACTATCATGATCAGAAACATCTTTTTGGTCCTATTTAGCTGGCGGACTATCTCGTCCATTATCTGAAAGATGTTCTGTGCAGGCTTGCCGTCTTTGGATGCTCCCACTAACTCATTCTCCTCCCTTGTGTTATAAAAAATATGGTAACTTTGTTACGTGTCATTTTTTTTGTTCAGCCTCTCCTCTCGGGAACAGCGCTTCGTACGGCTCCAGTATTTCTTGAAAAATTGCCCTTCCCTTTTCTGAAACCTTGTATTTGATTATAGTTTTGTTGCCCCACGGCTCTTCAAACCTTACTATCAGGTCTTTCTCAACCATGTCATCAATGATTCCCTTGTGTTTCACGTTGTTCAGCCCGCAATAGCTCATAAGCTTGCTCTGATTGAGCTCGCCGTACTCTGACAGCTTCAGTATCACATCTTTTCTGATGTAGACCCTGTCGCGGTATTCGTGGACCAATTTAACCAGATTTCTCGGGCTTAATAGCTGCGGGATTAATTTCTAAATGTGAATAGCAATAACCGTCAAGGCGCGGCATGTCTCTCACTAACATTGTAGTGGACCCTTCCTAAAATTGCTTGCCAGCCGAGCTACATTAAGGGTGTGGTAACTAAGTTACGTGTCATGGGTCAACAATGGTTAAAATAATTCGCTGGCAAGTTCATACATGTCTAGAAATCTTCTGAGCAAGAAGGTGATAATAGCTGCCATAATTGCTGCCGGCGCGGTGTCTGCCATTTTGGTGGCGTCGTCGATAGCACAGGCAACTGCACAACAACTGCAGCAGAAAATGATGTGGTCGGGCGAAGGAATGCCGAAAATAAACGGCTCTGTGAACGTAGCAAATGAGACAAGTGATTTCATAAGTGAAAATGTCAAGGTGTCGTTCGTCACAGCCGCACAAACCGCGCAGGGGCAGGTGGCTGATGGAAAAGTGCTTGGCGGGCATTTGGGGGTAGTGCAAGGATACCTTGCATACACATTCTTCGTGGCAAATACTGGAAATCAGACGGCATATATGGTCATAGTCGATGTTGGAAACGGTGAAGTGCTTTACACCTCACAAGGTCAGCCATTAGGCTCCTTTGGATCAATGTCTGGACACTGGGTCGGAGATTGGCATGGAGGATGGGGCGGACCTTGGAAAGGGCACGGATTTGGCTGGGGATTCTGGCATTAACCCCATTCTTCTTCTGGTTAGAAATCTGAGGAAAGTCAGCGACAACGATCGAGACTTAGTGCTATCCTCCGATTGCAAACTATCAGTAGAATAATATAATGCGTACCAACGACAAACACTCATGCATGCCAAGAAATGGCTTGATAATCAGGTATCGTTAGCTCCGGTAGAGAATCAGACTATTGCAGTTATCGGTTACGGCATCCAAGGGCGCGCTCAAGCGTCCAACATGAAGGACTCTGGCCTCAAGGTCATCGTCGGCCTCAGAAAAGGAGGAAAGACGTGGACGCAAGCCGAGGCAGAGGGCCACAGGGTGATGGAAGTTGCAGAGGCGGCCAAAGCTGCCGACATTATCCACGTTTTGATTCCGGACATGGAGCAAGCCGACACGTACAAGAAAGAAATTGCAAAATACGTAACAGAAGGAAAGGCGCTTTCCTTTTCGCACGGCGCGTCAATCTACTGGAAATGGATAGTGCCGCCCAAGAACGTGGACGTGATTATGGTTGCTCCGAAGGGCCCTGGCCAGCGCGTCCGGGAGCTCTACCAAGAAGGATTTGGGACACCTTCGCTTGTCGCAGTCTACCAGGACCACAAGGGCAAGGCCTGGGATCGCGTCCTTGCAATGGCGAAGGCGATAGGAAGCACCCGACCCGGCGTATTGCAGACGACGTTTAAGGAAGAGGTAGAGACTGACTGGTTCGGCGAGCAGGTCGACCTGTGCGGCGGCGCCCACGCGATGGTCATGACCGCCTTTGAGACGCTTGTCGAGGCCGGGTACCAACCAGAGGTCGCGTATTTCGAGTGTGTGCACGAATTGAAGCTAATCGTGGATTTGATCCAGAAATACGGTATCACAGGCATGTACAACCGCGTGAGCGAAACGGCAAGGTACGGAGGCCTTACGCGCGGACCACGCGTCGTGGACAAGGAAGCCAAGAAAAAGATGAAAGAAGCGCTCAAGGAGATCCAGTCTGGCGAGTTTGCCGATGAGTGGGTCAGCAAGTACAAGAAGGAGGGTAAGAACTCGTTTGCGCGCTACATGAAGGAAATAGAGAACCACCAGGTGGAAAGGGTGGGCAAGGAGATGCGCAGGATGATGTGGCCTGACGCACCTGAAGTCTGAATCCTGCTACCGGCTTCTCAAGTTGGCGTCCTATTAGCCATCGTGTAGGGATTTCGCCAGCACAATAGTTCACTATTTTGGTGTCTATTTGCGCTTCTGTTGTATACGTTCCGTGATGTGCTTGATTATCACGGCAAGCGGAGTACCGGGCCCAAAGTTGCCAGTCACGCCTTGCTTTTCAAGTTCCTTCCTGTCGCTTTCGGGGATTATGCCGCCGCCAACAATAAGGATATCACTCGCGTCCTTGTCCTTCAGCAGGCGTGCGACCTTCGGGAACAACGTAAGATGGGCGCCATTTAGCAGGCTCATTGCCACCACGTCGACGTCCTCGTCTATGGCCATACTTGCGACCTGCTCTGGCGTGCAAAACAACCCCGAATAAATGACCTCCATGCCGGCGTCACGGAATGCCCTGCATATGACAAGCGCCCCTCTGTCGTGGCCATCTAGCCCAAGCTTGCTTACCAGGACGCGTATTGGCTTTTTCTGCCGTTGTTGTTGTGCCGACATTACATTTGGGGATTGGCTTTTCCACTTAAAATATTTATTCAATGCGGGCATGGGCCAGTAAACAACAATGTGTAGTGCACCTACACGCTCGAATGTCTAGGCTTTTGCTGTTGCGCTCTTCCCTTATTCCCGTCAAGACCAAGTCGTCCTACCGCAGGAGCTTTGAAACAGATGTCAACAATGCCAGCTTCTTGTCTGCTGTAACCAATGCTCCCAATAGATCCAAATTGGACTAGAACAATCCGGCTCAATGTAATAGCCAGTCCGATACGACGTGCTAACTCTGCATGTTGCAGAAAAGGATGTGTTGCGGGTTCTGCCAAGCCATAAATACAAAAGCTGCCATACTACTGCATGGCCTCGCCATCTGAAGAAGTCGAGGAGCTCAGGGAAAAAACTGTTAGGGAGCAGATTGACCTCTACAGGCAGCTGAGGGAGCAATTGGTCCGTGAAGTTGAAAGGTACCGCATAGAAGGCAAAGACAGACTCGCTGGCATTATTTCCGAATCGCTCAAAGAGTAGACAAGAATTCGTTAATATTGTACACTCTACAAACAACGGAATGTGCTTCCCATAGTAAAGGGACTGCTGGAAGGCGAACGGCGCGCCCTTGCAAGGGCTATTTCCATTATTGACAACGATGAACCCCAGTCCCGGGAAATAATAAAGGAGATCTTTAGCAAAACTGGCGACGCAAGGACGGTGGGGTTCACCGGCCCAGGGGGCGCTGGCAAGAGCTCGCTTGTCGGTAAGCTGATACCTGAATGCCAGGCTTTGGGATACAAAGTCGCTATCCTTGCAGTAGACCCGACAAGCCCGGTAACAGGCGGCGCGATTCTGGGCGACAGGGTCAGGATGCAAGACAACCTTGATGACGAAAAGGTGTTCATGAGGAGTATGGCATCGAGGGGTGCCGTAGGAGGCGTATCAAAATCATTGCGAAATGCCATCAGGATTTTGGACGCGGCAGGCTACAACCTGGTGCTGGTTGAAAGCGTGGGCGCAGGACAATTAGAAATCGAAATATCAAGAGTGGTCGACCTGACGGTGGTAGTATTTACGCCAAATACAGGCGACAACGTGCAAGCAGTCAAGGCAGGCCTGACGGAAATCGGTGACATGTACGTCGTCAACAAGGCCGACCTTGAAGGGGCTACTACACTGTATCAGACAATAGTTGACCTGATAGGGGATACGGAACGCAAGCCAGTCGTGCTCAAGACATCTGCCAAGACGGAAAAGGGCGTCCACGAACTAGCCAAGAATATTGATAAATTACTAAAAGAAAAAAGCATTAATTATAAAGAACGCGAGAGAAAGATGTTCGAGGACGAGTTGAGAGACATGGTTTTGAATGTGGTCGAGAAAAAGGCTTCATTTTTGCTTTCGAGCAACAAGAAATATTCAGAGTTTGTCGACAAGTTAGCCAAGAAAGAGATCGATCCTTATGCGGCGGCCGAAGAGTTGGCGGCCGGCCTCTTCAGGTGATCATTATGACAAAACCAAACGGGAACTTCAAGACCGATTCCAACATACCTGTCAAGCGGGTTTACAACAAAAAAGATCTAGCAAAGTATGACGGCCGCCATGACGAAGAACCCGGGAAATACCCGTTCACGCGTGGTCTATATCCAAATATGTACCGCGAGCGTGTCTGGACGATGCGCCAGTACAGCGGCTTTGGCAGCGCGGAGGAGACCAACAAGCGCTTCAAGTTCCTCCTTGACCATGGCCAGACAGGATTGTCATTGGCCTTCGACCTTCCAACTCAGACTGGTAGAGACTCGGACGACTCGCAGTCGGAAGGCGAGGTCGGCAGGACTGGAGTTGCGATCAGCTCAATTAAGGATATGATGACCTGCTTTGCCGGCATACCACTTGACAAAGTCAGCACGTCCATGACTATCAATTCTACTGCTTCGACACTGTTGTCGCTTTACATTACAGTTGCCGAGTCGCAGAGTGTGTCGCCGGACCAGCTCCGAGGAACTACGCAGAACGACATCCTGAAGGAATACATTGCGCGAAATACCTACATCTATCCACCCAAGCCGTCAATGCGGATTATAGGTGACATGATCGAATACTGTTCTAAAAAAGTACCCCAGTGGTACCCTATCAGTATATCCGGCTACCATATGAGAGAGGCTGGCTGCAACGCCATTCAAGAGCTTGCATTCACGTTTTCAAACGCGATTGAATACATCGAGACCTGCACTGCGAGAGGTATGAAGGTTGATGACTTTGCCCCCCGGCTTTCGTTCTTTTTCTGTTGTACCATGGAGTTTTTTGAAGAGATTGCCAAATTTAGAGCTGCAAGACGCATTTACGCAAGAATAATGAAGGAGAGGTTTCGTGCAAAGGACCCCAAATCAATGCACTTGCGCTTCCATGTGCAGACATCCGGCGAATCACTGACTGCGCAGCAGGTCGACAACAACATTGTCCGGGTTACGACTGAAGCGCTGGCCGCTGTCCTTGGTGGATGCCAGTCGCTACACACTAATTCAAGGGACGAAGCACTCGCGCTGCCGACCGAGGAGTCGGTCAAGGTGGCACTTAGAACGCAGCAGATAATAGCGAGCGAAACGGGTGTCATCAAGACAGTCGACCCAACGGCAGGCTCGTTCTATATAGAGCGCCTTACAAGCAGGATAGAGGACGAAGTGAAAAGGTACCTCAAAAAGATTGACAGAATGGGCGGCGCGATGATCGCGGTGGAGAGAGGGTTTTTCCAGGAAGAGATCAGGAACAATGCCTACCAGTTAAAGAAAGAGATCGACGAAAACAAGCGCGTCATTGTGGGCGTCAACAAGTATCAGGACGCGCAGGATGTCGAACCCAAGCTCAACAAAATAGATCAACAGATAGAGAACAGGCAGATAGCGAGGCTTAAGGAATTGAAGAGCAGTCGCGACAGGACAAAAGTGGATCACGCATTGTCGCAACTGCAAAAAGCCGCTGAAAAGGGTGAAAACCTGATGCCGCACATCATCAACTCAGTGAAGAGCTACAGCACGCTTGGCGAAATAAGCAGCACCCTCAGGACAGTCTTTGGCAAGTACGAGCCCAAGGTATCGTTCTAAGATATCTTAAATAAACCAAAACAAGCAAAATATTATGCTGAAATGAGAGTCGACCACATCGCCATAGCCGTAAAAAACTTGGAAGAGGCGCTCAAGAATTATCAGAAGATATTGAACGTTGACCATCTTGAAATAGAAGATGTGCCAAACGAAAAGGTCAAGGTTGCGATGCTGATGTTGCAAGACACTCGGATAGAACTGATGGAGCCGACGTCCCCGGACAGCCCGATATCAAAGTTCCTGCAAGAGCGTGGCGAAGGCATACATCACATTGCAATCACGACAGACGACATCGAAAAAGATGTTGCAAGGGCGTCTGCCAACGGCATGAAGATGCTGGGCGGCCTGCGTACCGGTTCATACGGCCGCAGGATCACGTTCATACATCCAAAGTCACTTCATGGCGTGCTGACTGAGTTCTGCGAAGCTCCTCAAGAGAACGGCAAAGAAGAATAAGCACGTTCCTATTTTGTTCTGTATTGCATAACTGCGCGCAGCTTGTCAAGCTGCTGACTGAAAGCGTAGAGAGGAATCGCGCTGACGCAATACTGCTCTCAGGTGGGCTTGATAGCTCCATACTGGCAAGCATACTGCATCCAAAATATTCGGTGGTGGTGGGATTTGGTTCTGATGCCCCGGACCTTGCCTACGCAAGACAGGTTGCAGAAAAATACAGCAAAAATCATGTCGAAAGTGTCTTTGCTCAAGACAGGATGGCAGAGCTGGTGGCTCAGGTCATACAGGTTTTGAAGACCTTTGATCCGATAGAGATCAGAAATTCAGCAGTTGCACTCGCCGGCATAGAGCAGGCTAAAAATGACGGGTATTTAGCAATAATGACAGGCGACGGCGCCGACGAGCTTTTCGCCGGCTACAACTATCTTTCCCGTTATTATTCTGACGTGCAGAAGCTCAATTCAGAATTGCGCCGGCTCTGGCAGGTCATGCATTTTTCGTCGAAAAAACTGGGCAAACATGTCGGTGTTGAAGTAAAGACGCCTTTCCTTGACGAAGGGTTTGCTATGTTTGCAAAATCAATCAGTGCGAGCGAGAAGGTGGGTGAGCACGGCGGCAAAAATTGGGGCAAGTTTATCCTCAGAAAATGCTTTGAAACCAAGCTTTGCGACCTCGTGTGGAGGCCCAAGCTTGCGCAGGAGCAGGGGGCTGCCACAGACAAATATCAAAACTTTATTGAAGAAAGGATTGATGACCTGATTTTTGCAAGCAAGGTGAGGACTGCGAAAGAGCTGGACGGCGTCAGAATTAGGAGCAAGGAGCACCTGCACTATTACGCAATTTTCAGAATGTACTTTCCGCCACCAGAAGAAGAGGATTGCGAATCGCGCTGCCCTGAATGCCGGGGCTGCATGAAGGATGGCAGGTTCTGTAGGACTTGCGGCGCCTTTCCGGTTACGCCAAAATCACTTTGAATACTTGCCTGGCTTTTTCATAAAGATCCTCTTGCAGCCTTCGCAACAAAAATAGTAGGTCTTGTCATGGTGTTCGTGACTCACTGCAAGTTCTCGATCCATTTCAATCCCGCAGACAGGATCAACAGGCACAATTTCCAACACTAGTGGTTGCGTATTTATTGTTTACCCAAAATCTCAGTAAGGCAAAACTGACTGACGAGTCAGTTATACTTATTAAGCAGACACCAATTTCTATAGAATGTTTGGCAGGCAAGAACTTGAATAATGGGAGCGATGACTCGATCGTTCTCAGAGTTGAAAACATCGTTAAAGTATTCGAGTCCGCGGCAGGCAGAGTAGCAGCTCTGAGCGGACTGAACCTTTCCATAAGGAAGGGCGAGTTTGTTTCAATTGTTGGACCTTCGGGCAGCGGCAAGTCGACCCTGCTTAACATGATAGGTGCCCTTGACAGGCCAACATCCGGAAGGGTAATCATAAACGGCCTTGACGTATTCTCGCTTTCAGATGCTGAGCTTGCCACGATGAGGAATCATCTCATGGGCTTTATCTTCCAGTCGTACAATCTGATAAACAGGACGACCGTCCTCAAGAATGTGCAGCTGCCGGCAATCCTGTCGGGCATGGAAGGCAGCAAAATGGAACAGCGCGCAATGAAAATTCTTGATGTCCTTGGTATCAACGACAAGGCAAAGTACAAGCCCACCAACCTGAGCGGAGGTCAACAGCAGAGGGTCGCGATAGCGCGGGCGCTCATGAACGACCCCGCGATAATCCTCGCGGACGAGCCAACAGGCAATCTCGACACAAAGACAGGGCAAGAAGTGTTCGACCTGCTAAAGATGCTGTCGAGCAAGTTCAGGCGCACGATAGTGATGGTGACGCACAACCACGAGCTTGCTGAAGCCACCGACCGGGCAATCTACATCCGCGACGGCATGATTGAAAAGGAGGTCGTATACCACTAGTGATGTATTCAACAATAATTCTCCTGTTGCTTGCAGGTCTGATTTTGATCCCCGCAGGTGTGTATGCGCAAGAGCGCGGACCAACCAAAGAAGAACTCATTGAAGCCAACTATAGCGGGCCGGTATACCTCGATTCATTCTGGACTTCTAGTTCAAATAACAGGACTGAAGTAGACGTCGGTCCTGGCGACGGCGCTTCCACTCTTGCCGTCGTACTCGTAAACAGGGGCCCGTCAGACATTGTTGGAATCACCGGCCGCCTGACGCTTCCAGCCGACTTCAAGGCGACCGGCAAGTCAGCCGGAGCCCCTGCAGTCGCTACTTTCAACCAGCTTGCAGCAGTTGGAGACACGTTTACCCTCTTTTTCGACTTAGATGTGCTGGATACTGCATCTGTTGGGGAATATACTGCGCAATTGTCGGTGGATTATTCAAAATTCTTTGAGACAGGGGCGCCAAGGAACGCACAGATGGATGTCCCATTCGGGTTAACTGGCGAAGTCATTGTGTCTGTAAGCAGGATTTCTATCAATGAAGGAAATGCGAGTGCCCAGATAATCGCCGGCAAGATTGAAGATTATGAATTCAGTGTGACAAATAACGGAACGGCTCCCATGACAAATGTCGTCGTAACAATGGAATCCCCTTCAGAATCTGTAAAGATCCTTGGAGATTCAAGATGGACTATCCAGAGAATCGACGAGGACTCGAAGGCAAATTTGGCCACAAGATTATTTGCAGCAAATTCATTGATTGGAAATCCAGCTTCATTTGATGTGGCAGTAAAGTACTCTTCCAACGGGCAATCAAGCACTGAAAATTTTGTACTGGGAACCTATGTCGCAGGCGAAATTAGCATAAGAGCTTATGACATTGCAATAAACTACATTGGGAGCACCCCCAACATCGTCGGGAACCTCTTGAACGAGGGCAACACGGTGGCCCTTTTTACCACGATCGAAATTACAGATGCAAAGAACCTTGTGTCAAACCTGCCACCCCCGCAATACATCGGCGACTTGGAGGCGAATTCTCCACTGCCATTTAGCATTCCGGTAGATGTTGACACTAGATCCGGCGAAGGAACCTATCCTGTTTCGCTCAAGATAAGCTACAAGGACAACCTAAGGGAGATCCACACACTTGACATCAATTCCGGGGTGCAATTCGCACCTAAACAGCCTAGTGACGACTCGGCCCAAAACAGCGGCATGCTTGCGAACATGCCGGTAGGCATCGGGGCTGCTGCTGTCGTGGCTGCGATCGCTACAGCTGTGGTATTCAAAAGAAGGAAAAAGGCGGCTCTTAAGCGTACTTTTCAGGCAGGCAAGGATGACGACATCGAGTCTGTACTTGACAGCCGCAACAAACAGGATCATAAATGACAATCATCCAGATCTTGTCCCTGTCATTTGGCGCGCTGAGGGAGAGAAAAGTCAGATCAGCGTTGACGGTGCTCATGGTCATTGTCGGCAGCGCCCTAATGACTGCGCTCAACGGCCTTGGCGCCGGCTTTGGTGCATTCATAGACCAGCAGTTTTCTCAGCTTGCGCCAAACATACTTTTTGTTACAAGTGCGCAGGAGAGTAATCAGGGACCACTTGGCGGAGGTCCTCCGCCTGCCCCCAAGATCACGCTGAATGAAGCAGTCGTCAGCAGGATAAGGTCACTCCCGTTCGTGGACGACGTCATACAGTCGTACCAGGGGCAAATTACACTCCAGTCAAGGGGCAGTTCTGTCGACACCATTGTCTTTTCAATTGATCCGCAAAAGCTCTATATCCTGGCTCCCACGCTCGAATTCGTCGAAGGTTCAAGCATAAGACAGAATGACCCTTCTGCTATACTGGTTTCAGATAGAGTGGCAAACCCGCCCGGCGACGACACGCCGTTTGCGACAGTAGGCCAATCGCTACGCGTGACATACTCGTTCGTTGATGCCGACACTGGCAAGCAGAAAGAAGAATCGAGAAGCTTTGTCGTCAGCGGCATAATGCTTCCTACCGGTAACCCCACCATTGACAACGCAGTTGTGTTTAACAGGATATCAGGAGACTCGCTGTTGAACAAGGCCGGCAAGTACGACGCGCTTTTGGTCGCAGCTGAAGACGGCGCGCACGTTGCGTTCGTGGAAGAGGAGATAAGAAATCTTTACGGGAAAGACATCGGAATCACCACGCCGGAGGCAATCCTAAAAACCATTCAGGAGTTTACATCAGGCTTTACTTCGTTTATCCTGAGCATTGCTCTTGTCGCCCTGCTGGTAGGAGGCGTCGGAATCATTACTACGCTTTACACGTCGGTCATGGAGAGAATAAGAGAGATCGGCACGATGAAAGCGATTGGGGCGCAGAACGGCTTCATTCTGTCACTGTTTCTCGCAGAGGCTATGACTATAGGCATATTTGGCGCAACTCTTGGCATAGCACTTGGCATAGCAGGAGGGTATGTGCTTGTCGCCGGCTTTGCTTCACAAGGCCCCAACTCTTCAGGACTCACGCCGGTATTCTTGCCAACTGATCTAGCGTATGTGTGGGGGCTTTCGGTTGGACTTTCCATCCTCGCTGGGAGTTACCCTGCGTGGAAGGCATCAAGGCTGCCACCGATAGTCGCGCTCCGGAGAGAATAAAAAATGCGTGCTGTTGTCTTCAATCATGCCTTTTTGTCAATGCAAGATTGGATATGACGTGTGCTTTCATCGCGATTCCGTCTGTCATGACCATTTCGATCGGTCACTAGGTGGGCTGACGACTAGATCTTTGCAGTAGCTGAAACGAGAGCTGCCAAGATTATAGCGAGCAACGTTGGTCCCAGATTCATAGCTGTTTATCTAGTGAGATCAGTAAGAATTTTGTAGTGTGGTGAAAAAGGAGAATGTACAATAATTCTGTAAGAAAAAGAGAAAAAGCGTGCGTCTGGATTTTCCAGACGCTTCGTCGAAACCCGTTTATGGGATGGACCTGCTGTATAGCTTGCCTTCGAGTGCTAGCTTGTACATTTCGGCCACATATGGGTTCTTTGCAGGTGTTTCTGCACCCAGCTCTACCAGTCTGGCGTACACTCTGACTACGTAGGCCAGAGCACCCATGAATGCCACGACGACACCCATGTTGAACATCCAGTGGTTAGGAACTGCGAAGATTTCTTCGACGAACCAGAAGTGCCACATCTCGTTGACACCGATTGTGAACATCGTGGCTAGGTAGCCAATGATGGTGATTTTCAAACCGGTGTTCATCGAGTTGCCCGGACCCCTAAGGATTGGTACCTTTCTGTCGTACATTGCGACCATACCCCAACCCAGTGGGAGAGCTACGAAGTGGCTGTATAGCCACCAGTGAGCCGGCGTAAATGCGGAGTCTCTGATTGCTGTCTGGTGCAGCGAGCCGTCGACAAAGTTGTCGACTTCTACTGAGGCTGCAATTGAACCCAGCATGATGACCATGATGTAGATCTTTTTCAGTCTTTGGATTTCGACTTCCTTTGGTATCAGTGCTGGCATCTGAGCCATGAGTTACCTAGGATACTTACCAGTATATTAACTTGCATTTCAGGTTTAGACGATAAAAAGTATAAAAGATTCATGTTTTTACTAGATTATGGAAGCGATTTTGATATTCGATAAGCTGTCGATATGAAATAGAACGTATGGTCAAGATAGGCAATCACGATAAGCATATCTGATTAGCAATAGACATTTTCACGGAAATAATATGGGCAGCTCAGTCAAATGCCTTCTCTTCATAGCTTCAGGATTAACTCTGAATCTTCACTGCTGCCTACCGATAATACGCGCTTCTCGTTAATTAATTCTTTCAAGCTTACATGAAGCGTACGCCTAAGCCTCCTCAAGGAATGGCTTGTAGCGCTCGACGAGCTCTGCGAGGGGAAAGCGCTTCTTTCCCACTATCTTTATGTCCACGCGTGGCTTTTTCCCTTTTTCTGCTTCAATGATGTTGTAGCAGTTTTCAAAAAAGCCGCGGAACCTCGTAGACGACGTTGTGCCGGCGTAGGCTATTTCCAGCCGCCCAAGGTTCCACACCCATGGTCTATGCTTGTGGCCGCACAATACCAAGTCGACTCCGGAGTGCAGGCACGTTCGCAACGTGTCGCCTGCATCAAGGATAATGATCTTGTCGGTGCCGGTGTCAGGAATTCCTATCAAGTGGTGATGCATCGCCACTATCTTTGGCTTGCTCTCTGGCAATTTGGTCAGGGTCTTTTCCATCCACAGGTTCTGTCGGTAGCCGACTTCGCCCTCGTCCCTATCGGGCCTGGCGGTGCCCAGCGTGAGGATTATGGCGTCGTCAAACTCGTAGATCTGCTTTGATGGAAAGAACTTCTTGAACAGTAAATATCCGGTGTGCCTGTAGTCGTGGTTGCCAGCAACTACAATTATGTTTGGGCATGTAAAGCGCTTGAGCTCATTCCTTGCCTTTTCAAACTGGAAGAGTATCCCGTCGTCTGTCAGATCACCGGTTACAATGATCGCGTCTGGCCTGAGTTTGTTGACTTCCTCGACCGCGACATCGAAAACGTTCTGGACGAATAGGCTGCCAATGTGAATGTCTGATAGCTGGATTATTTGCAAAGCCGACATGTATGCCCGCTTGGTATTATTTAACAATGTGCGCGCAAAGCAATATTAACGCCCGATCGTGCCCTTACAACAACAAGTTTGCCAAAGCGCAAAATAAAGGAGGAGAAGCCAAAGAAAAGGTTGGGCAAGAAGGAGATGCTGATACCTCCGATTGCAATGGGAGCCGCCACTCTCGTTGCGCTTGTCATAATACCAAATCTTGCGCCGCCTCCTGACCCGACGCAGGTATGCCTCAAGGGCGGTGATACCGGATCCTTCCAGCTTTATCCAAGAATTGAAGTTATAGTCGATAGCAAGCATATGTTGCTGCCAGACGACGTTGGTAAGCAGCCAAAGGATGGAAAAGACTGTGTCCGGCCAATTCGCACTGATGAAGTGGGTAACATCATACATATCGAATATATCAGGCCTATAAGGTTCACGCTGGGCGACTTCATGAAAATCTACAACAACACCAATACGATAGAGGTCGTAGACAACTCGACTGGCGCAAAACTAGAACAGACGCTGAACCTTACCAACTATAATATTGAATATTCGTACTTTTCAGAAGAAGGCAAATTCACGAAGGTGGCAAAGCCGTCTGACACGCCGGCCTTCCCGCAGGACAACAAGATGGTGGCGCGAATCGAGCTCACGTCCAAGCAATAGAATAAATAGCGAAAAAAGCGCCGCCTCTTTGATTTGGCCAGCAAGACTGCAGCAGTGATCAAGGGCGATGGCACGGGGCCAGAGCTAGTTAACGCAATGATCAAGGTTTTGAAAGCTTGTAATTCCCAAGTTGAACTTGTTCCGTGCGACGCGGGATCAGAGTGGTGGGAAAAGAAGGGCGGCAGTTCATACATCTCACCGGAGGTCTGGAAGCTACTTGACGAGTCTGATGCCTGCTTTAAAGGTCCAACCACCACGGTACCGTTGCCAGACGCACCGCGAAGCGTCGCGGTGAGCATCCGCCAGAAATTCGAGCTCTACGCAAACATTAGGCCGATCAAGACGTACAAGAATGCGGAAAAGCAGCTGGATTTTGTTTGCGTGCGCGAAGCCACTGAAGGGTTGTACGCAGGCATCGAGTTCAAGACAAGCGACAACTCGGCAATCGCAATACGCAAGACCACCAGGAAGGGCTGCGATCGCGTGGCCAAGAAAGGGTTTGAAGTGGCCAAGAAAAGAGCCTTTACCAAGGTGTACGTGATTACAAAGCGCAACATACTCAAAGAGACGGATGGCATTTTCTGGGGCGCTGTAGAAAACGCGCAGAAGCAGTTTAAGAACATACAAGTGGAGGAATACTACATCGACAACATGACGCAGCAGCTGGTAAAAAACCCGGATAGGTTCAACCAGAGCGTACTCTTAAGCACCAACCTTTTCATGGACATCGTGTCAGAATGCGCTTCCGGCCATGTCGGTTCTATCGGCAACGTCTATTCAGGCAACTATGGCGACAAGTATGCAATGTTCGAGCCTGCACACGGTAGCGCGCCGAAATACGCCGGCCAGAACAAGGTCAACCCAGTCGCCACCGTACTGTCAGGCGCGTGGATGGTGGAATACCTTGGAGAAAAACAAATCTCAGATGCGATATTCAAGGCTACAGAGGGCGTCATTAACGAAGGCACTCACGTGACTTATGATCTGGGCGGCCGCGCTACTATGTCGCAGATGGCAGACCAGATAGCGTTGCGGGCTGGCAAGCTGCTGAAAAAGTGATCAAGTAGTTAGCTCAATAACGGAGAGTGTCTCGTAGAATAGCCTTTTTTCCTTAACCACTTTTTTGTGCATCTTTTTCTCCATGACGAGCTGATCAACCGCCGAAGAGTCGGCAAGCGATGAAACTACAAGCAGCATCTTGCCGTCTCCGACGAGGAGCGGCAGCGCTGACTGTAGGAAATGTATTGTAGTTTCTATTCCTACGGGGCCGCCATGCACGGTCTTATCCCTGACCTCATTGTCATCAGGGAGGTATGGCGGGTTGCTTACTATAAGGTCGAACCTTCCGGCAAACGCTGACGCCGCGTCGCAGCATACAAGCATTGCACCTGATCTGCCCCTGCAGTGTTCGAGCGACCACAGGTCGATGTCAGAGCCAACCACGTTCGTAAAGCTCTTTTCAAGCAGATTGAGCAGGAGGCCGGTGCCGATGCCTATTTCAAGTGCCCACTTGCCGCTGTACTGTCTGATACAGTCTGCGAGTAGGAAAGTATCATCGGATGGAATGTACATCTGATATTGACTCGGCCATCTTGATCAAATCGGCGGGTAGAAGCTGGTCTATTCGTTTCGTGCCAAAGTCAGCCTTTAGGCCAGCCTTGGAAGCTACAGTTGTAGCTTTTTTGTTTCTTTTTGAGAACAGGAGGTTGAGCATCATTATAGTCTCTTTCGCAACCGCATTGATGGCAATTACTCGAGCGACCACTGACTCTATTTTTGGTTGAGGTTCAAACGACTCCCTTCCAACCTTGAACAATTTTTCAATTACAAAGCAAGATGATGCCAGTGCAGATATTGCCCTGTAGTTCTTGTCGCCCGGCTTGGCTGCGAGCTTGTCTGCAAACTCCTCTTGCACCATTACAATAGCCCTATCAAATTTCTGCATAGCCAGCCATTCAAAAGCATCCCTGCTTCGGGAGTATGGGAGGTTTGAAACAAAAATGTCAAAGCGCTCGTTCCTTGTCCTAAACAAATCAGTGTTTACAAGCTTCAGATTCTGAAACTGCAGCCTCTCCTGCGCCTGTCCGAACAACTTTGTGTCGACTTCATACGAAATGACGCTCTTTGCTGCCTTGCACAGCTCCTCTGTGAGTATTCCCTGCCCTGTGCCTGCCTCAAGCACCGTCTCGTTCTTGCCGATGCTAGCGGCTTTGATAATCTTCCCAAGGACTCGTCGATCAACGAGCATGTTTTGGCCAAGGGCTTTTGTAATGTTTCGTGGCAATTACTTTCGCACGAAAAGGTTCATTCTGGCCTGCCCCATTATTTCTTCTATTATCCTTTTTGCCACTAGCTTTGCAGGGTCCCTCAGGCCCACCCTGCTCTGCAGGTCAGCAAAGTTTTCGAATTTTTTCTTGTCCCTTTCCTTGATTATCGTCATCATGTAAGTTTTGCCGATGCCCGGAATGAGCTCGAGCGCGTGTATACGCGGAGTTATTGGCTGCGACATGTTCATGTATTCCACAAAGCGCTTTTCGTTGGCAACCACAATCTTTTCCACAATGTTTGAAAGCTCGTTCTTGGCAGTCTGTGAAATATCGTTGTACTCCAGTCGGCCAAGTACGCTTGCGACCTTATCGCGGCCTTCACGGCCAATGTACAGGCGCTCGCCGATCTCAACATTTGCATTCTGGACGCCAAGCAGCTCCAAGAGAGTAAGTCGTTCCTCGCCTATGGCCTGGATGATTACGCCTTCCCTGCCCCTTACCGTTATGGACTTGCCCCTCGGCGTAAAATCAAGCACGTACGCGTATTCCTCGTATTTCCTTGGTTGACCATGCTCGCCATGGCTGTAATGCCCTGTTGCAGCATCCTGCGATGGTGGTGGCTGTCCTGACAATGTTCAATTCCTATAATACGAGAGTGAGTATTTAACTTTGGGTGCCTTCCCTTAGGATATTCAACATCTTTTCCAGCGTCTCTGTCAGAATGAGTTTTTTCCACCCGAAAGTAAAGGCCCTTAGCTCCTCAAGCGACACCGGCAAGATGTTGACAACTTCGACTGCCTCTTCTTCGGTCAGGTCGCACTGGTCCACCAGTTGGCGCACCATTTTCTGGGCCTTTTTCGAGTCAACCTTTGAGAACTTGGTGACATAATCCGCAGTCCATCTCTGGATCTGGTCCATGTCATCGGGTTTGGTCGACTCTAGGATCTCCTTTACGTGGGGAAGCGTCACTATTTCTTTCTTTATAATTTCCGTCATTTGCTTTCGGCACCTGCTGCCGACATTTCAGGAGTACCTTTAAGAGGCTTGATGTGGTTGAACCGGGTCTGTAGTATCTTTTTCTTGTCGCCAAACATAACCGCGACCCTCAGGGTGCGCCTCCCCACCCCTTCAACCACGCCTATCCTGCCTTGAAACCTTCTATGGGGGGTAGTGTCGTGTTCCCTCGGGTCAATGTCGACAACAACCTTCTCTCCAATCTTGTAATCGTGAAGCAGATAGGATATCCCCCTGACGACATTGTCCTTGGTTAGAATAGAACGGGCCTTCCTTCTGGTACCGTGCGATTGTGGCATAGCATGCGAGTGCCATCAGCCTTAATTTAATATTATCTGCTTTCGGTGACATCTGAAATGCCGCGCTCTGATAGTGTAAATACGATTTCCCGTTCTGCATGATAGGGGCTGTCGACCATCCTTGCTATTCTGTTCTTGCCTGAGCGCTTCAGATATATCCTATACGTGCTGGTGTGCGCGACTACGTTACCACCAGTAGGCCGCGCTGCGTCGCCAAAGTAGGCATCAGGCGACGCCTGTATTTGGTTTGTCACCAGTACAGCCAAGTCGTATGTTTCTGCTATTCTAACCAATATGTGCATGAACTTGTTCAAGCGCTGCTGCCGCTCTGACAGCGTTGCGCGGCCAAGGAATTCGGCTCGATAGTGTGCGACTGCCGAGTCGACGAGTATCAGCTTGACGTGGTTGTCTTCAATCACAGAGCCGGCTTCTTGAATGATGAGTTCTTGATGCGCGCTGTTGTACGCCTTTGCTACAATTATGTTTTCAAGCGACTTGCGCGGATCAATACCTCGCGTGTCTGAGATTGAAACTATTCTTTCCGGCCGGAAAGTGTTTTCTGTGTCGATGTAGAGTGCCTTTGCATCGAGCCCGCCTACAAGCGTGTCTTGCTGCACCATAACGCACAGCGTATGGCAGAGCTGAGTCTTGCCTGTCCCAAATTCACCATAGACTTCGGTCACTGCCTTAGTCTCCAGGCCGCCGCCAAGCAAGTCATCGAAGCTATTCGAGCCCGAAGATATGCGATCCCTCCGCTTGNNAGCATCATTCGAGCCTTGTTACATATCTCGGCCGATTTGTCCATCTCCATCCCGGTTACTTCAGCGACATCAACTGGTCCCCTCACTAACAGGTCGCGGATGGACCGAAAGCCGGCCTCATTGAGGCGTTTTTCCGTGGCCGGCCCTATCTCCTCAATGTTGGATAGCGCGAGCCTGCCTGCTGCATCCTCAGAAGAAGCCAAGTGCTACTACTCTGCGAGGGCCACTAATTAGCATTGACGAAATGACGAAATTCGGCGCATTCCCGCCGGGAGCAAAATATATATCTTTGTTCTCTCTGGTCTACCTAAGATATATGATAGAAAGCAAGACGTTGATTGTGACGGCTCTTGCGACTGTCATGGTGCTGTCTTCATTCGCGGTCTTCTTTCCAAGCGCAGAGGGACACGGTGTACAAGCACAGCTTCAGAGCAGATTCGTAAGGATTGAAAATGAGCAATTTTCTGACCAGACGCTAAAAACTGGCGAGACATTGACTGTAAGTGGTGATCTGAAGAGCTTGGTCAACAAGCCGCTCAGAGCATGGCTGTCACTATTCAGCGAGTCGGCAAACGCGGGTAACAGATGGGAGTTCTTGCAGAGAGATCCACCTGGCAACATTTTCGACATTCCAGCAGGCGGAACAATTCACTACTCGATCACCGTGAAGGCACTAGAGCCAGCAACATATCACGTACACACACAGCTTAACATAGAACACGTAGGCCCAGGTCTCGGCAGGGGTGCGACAGTAAATGTTGAAGGAGACCCTATAATTAAGCCAATTCCGTATGGCAATATTGTCTACCAATGCGTGATTATCGGCGTAGGGCTTGGCGTGACTTTCGCAACAAGACCGTGGCAAGTAATTTAAGCCACAACCCTTTTTCCTTTTAATTTTTGATTTACCTCAGCCTATTGAATAAATTACTGCTTGACAAGCTCGTATTTGGACGTGTAACCCCGTGGGTTTATCATCATTCCCTTGTAGTTGAAAGTAGACGAATTGCCCACAATGACGGTCGTTATCATGCCAAGCATTTCCTGATGTTCCAACAACTTGTCCAGAGTCGTTATCGCTACTTGCTGACTTTCCCTGTAAGCACCCTTGACTACGGCCACGGGCGTGTCAGGCTTGCGATATTTCAGGAATATCTCCCGGGTGTCCCGCAGCTGGTGGACCCTCTTTTTGCTTGCAGGGTTGTAGATGACAGTAACATAGTCACCCATCGCCGCCGCTTCTACTCGCTTTACTATGATATCCCAGGGGACCAGCAGGTCACTCATGCTGACAACTGCAAAATCTGTCATGAGGGGAGAGCCTACTAGTGCAGCGCAGGAATTAAGTGAGGAAACGCCCGGGACGCACTCGACGTAAATGCCCCCTTCCTTGTCCCAGCCCTTTTCTGCCAGAATTTCATATATCAGCCCGATCATGCCGTAGATGCCAGGGTCACCGGAAGAAACCAACGAGACTATCTTGCCCTTTTCTGCAAAGTCGATCGCCTGGTTGGCCCTCTCAACCTCCTGCGTCATGGCATAACGATGAACCTCCTTGGCCGCTATCAGGTCTTCAACAAGGCTGACGTACGTATCGTAGCCGACAATGACTTCGCTTTCGTCAATGACTAGCTTTGCACGGTACGTCATATGATCATGGCTGCCAGGTCCAACGCCTACTACATACAACTTGCCCTTTTTGGCGCTCATGTCTGCAAAAGTTGAGATTGACTGGATGCCATTTATCCTTTTCCAGATGCCCGGGCAAGCTCAAACTCATCATGTAGCGCACGGACAGCCTGATCGCAATCGCCGTCGTTGACCGCGAAAGCAAGATTGAGCTCTGACGAGCCCTGCGCTATCATTATGACATTTACGCCGTGTTTGGCTACAGCCCCGAACACTTTGGCTGCGACTCCCTTGATGCCGCGCATCCCGGAGCCCACCACCGCAATCACTGCGACATCATCGTTGACGTTTATCTGCTTGATGACCTTGCCAAGCAGGCTCAGCTCCAGCGTCGTCGTGGCCTTGTCAAGGTCGCTCTTCCTGACAACCATTGAAATGCTCGACTCTGAAGGGCTCTGCGAAATCATCATGATGTTGACTCGGTTCTTGGCCAGCGTGTCGAATATTTTGGCCGCGGTACCCGGAGTCCCGACCATCCCGCCCCCGCTCACGTCGATGAGAGCGGTGTGGCGTATCGCGCTGACTGACTTTACTATTTTTTGCGATTCTTTGCTCGGGTTCTGGGTAATGACGGTGCCTGTGTGTTTTATGTTGAACGTGTTGCGAATTCGGATCGGTATTTTGGTGTCGATAACAGGCTCGAGCGCGCGCGGATGCATGTACTTTGCCCCAAATAGTGCCATCTCCATTGCTTCTGCAAATGACACTTCCTTGAGTACCTGGGCGTCTTTCACTATTTTTGGATCTGCTGTCATTAATCCGTCCACGTCACTCCAAAGCCAAACTTCTTCAGCGCCGGTGCTGGCAGCTATTATTGTAGCAGTATAGTCCGAGCCGCCGCGGCCGATCGTGGTGATGTTGCCATACTGGTCTGCACCAATAAAGCCTGTGATCACGGGCACAGAGCCTTGTTTGAAAATCGGTTCTAGCTTGTGGCTCACCCGCAGCTTTGTCGTGTCCAACAGGGGCCTAGCCTCGCCAAAGTTGCTGTCTGTCAATATGCCCGCCTCCTTGCCCGTCAGGTGATCCGACTTGATACCGATGTCCTGCAATGCGAACGACAAAATGGGCGTCGAGAGGCGCTCACCAAACGACATCAAATAGTCAAGCGACTTGGGTGTGACCTCGCCCAGAAGCACTATTCCGCCGAGTACGTCTTCAAGCTCGTTGATTATCTTTTTTACAACAGCAACAGCTTCGTTTTTCAGTCTCTTATCAGAAATCGCGCCCTCGGCGACGTCCGTATGGATCTTGGCCGACTTTTTCACAAATTCGTCTATCGATGTTTTGTCGCCGCGCTTGACGCTATCAGCTATCGACAACAGACCATCCGTCATGCCACGCAAAGCAGAAACGACGCATACGATTTCGTTGTCTTTCTTGTGCGATTTCACGAGATGCGCAACGTGTCTGACCTTGTCTGGGGAATCTACCGCGGTTCCACCAAACTTCATTACAAGGCGCATGCTAATCCTGAACCCGGGGTGCTAAATAGAAATGTATCCTGCCCACATTAGCTATCTTGAACTCGAGCCTGAGCGGCATTTTATTTGAATACTCTGCTGTCACCGAGCCGCCCATGGACACCACGGCCTTGGTTATTTTTGATAAGTAGTCGAGGCTGTATGTGGCCTTGCTTTCCTCCTTGACTGCAAGATCTTCCAGCCCTTCGTTGCCTGCTTCAAGCGCAATGTCGGCCTCGCCAGAGTCGCCCCTACCGGAAAAATTGATCTTGCCCGGCTTGCTTTCAATTGAGATGTATTCAGACACTACCTGGACGTCGGATAACACCTTATCAAACGCCATGGCTGTGAGCACCGCCTTGGAATTAAAATTAAGTTTTGGCAATGGAGTAGAACTGGCCGAACTTTCTATCAGGCGCGTCTTGTATTCCCTCTTGTATCCGTTTGACATCTTTACGTGCAGCATGCTGTCATCGCTCAGTGATATTTCGATCGCGTCCTTCTTGTCTGCCCTTTTTATCAACTTTGAAAATTCGTCGATCCTGATGCCGAATTTGACCAGGCTGTCGCATTCGTACTTTTCAAACGCATGGTTGGGCCAATGTATGTCGATAAGCGCGATGTGCGAAGGATCCATGCCCCTGAAAGAGATCCCTTCGGCCGCCGCTTCAAATGTTGCCTCGTCAACAAGGGTTGAAATTGCAGATGCCACGGCCTTCCACTCATCAGGCGACTTGCTCCTAGCTACAAATACCAAATTACTCTATGTGGCAGTCATTTCCGATTTTAAACATTGCTATTTAGGACNNTGGCTGCATTTTGTGCACCTGAAGAATTGCGTGGTGGCTTCGTCTGCGGACCTTGTCTGCAGCATCCACCAAAACGCTGTGGCGTTCTTGCAATGGGGGCACTCCATGCTAGTCGTAGGAAGCGCGTCAATGACATCGCCTTCCATGACTTTGAGCGAAGCGTCAGAACCTGTCCGCTTGCTCTCCTGCTTTGTTGTGCTCTTTTCTTGCTGGTCCTTTTTGGCCTTAAAACCGCACTTGGGACATTCTACTATTTGTTCGTCAGGCGCGGGCCTCAGACGTGTTTCGCACTTTGGACAGAAACGCAAGGCGGAAAAACCCCGTTACTTTCTGATTGCGGACTTGATCATGCTGACTAGATCTTTGGAATACTCCTGAGCAGAAGCCGACGCGTCCTGAAGCACTTCCATCGGGTCCTTCCTTTTTGTCGTCACTCTCATTTGGTATTCGTTTGTCAGCGGGTGCTTTTGGATGACGGCGGCAAAGTCTACGCTCTTTTCCTTCANNTATTGAGGATATAAATGATACCATCCAGACAAATGGCTGAGAGTATTATTGCCGGCGCTACGCTAGAAAAGTCGCAGGACAGCGTCAAGTCCGGCCAGCCGCTCACTCTGAGTCTGAGCTTCAAAGTGGATGGCGCGATAAGGGAGATGTTTTCTCAGAAAAATTGGGAGCGCGCCTACAACAAGCACGACAATGGTTTTCGGGTGACAACTGAAGTCGACCTAAAATCTGGAAGAAAAACGATTATGCCAATAAAATTTGTAAGGAAGGCCGCTCTGTTCTGGACGCGCAACCCCAAGATACATTACAGGATCTGGGTGTCGATAATCAAGGACGACGCGCCGTTTTACCCCTTGACAGAAGAGGAAGCAAGATCACTGTTATTTGACGTTAACAAGGTTATCGAACTGAGCGGTAGTGATCTCGATTCAGGCACCCACAAGTTGCGTGCCGACATTAAAGTATCATGGGGAAAGCACCTCTATACCGAACCGACAGAGATCAGG
>DAOL01000026.1:8102-8459 GCA_002501845.1 Nitrososphaera sp. UBA217 | reverse complement strand
GATATGTTTTTTCACCATCCCGGTGAAGATACCAAGAAACCCTGCGAGCTTGATGTCCCAGACAACGTCGATCTTGGTTTTGTCGCCTGAGGGGATAAGAGTTACAACCTTGGTGCCTTTCATCGGGCCTTCGGTTATCATTATCTCCACCGATTTTTTGGGATTGAGCACCACTGTCTGGAGGCACTTTGAATCCCTGAACGCGATCGTGACTTCGCGCTCAATCGTGTTGCCGGCCTTGCTGATGTTTTTCACGCTCTTGGTGCCGTGCCAGTACTCCGGCTCGTGGTCAACATCTGCAACAATGTCCCACACTCGGTCGACCGGAGCAGATACCTCCCGGCTTGCGTTGATAGT
>DAOL01000026.1:5087-8041 GCA_002501845.1 Nitrososphaera sp. UBA217 | reverse complement strand
TTGTCCCAGAATGCGCCAAGCGTGATGCCTAGTAATCCCCAGAACATACTCATGGTGAAGGCGCTCACGATTCTAAAGCTGATGACTAGATCCATTGGCGCGGTTATTTTATCGGGGTTTGCTGGCATGCCCAAATATGCTCCCGCCATGATGACAGCATAAACAGCAGGGATTATCAACTTCTTTGCATGCATGGCTCCAATTTTGCGGTAAAGGAGCGCAAGCCCAAGTGCACTGAATCCTGATATTGCCAAGAAGCCGAGATATATGCCCTGCCGATAATAGATGGTTTCGGGGTTTCCTACGGCCGGCGGGTTTGCGGGATACTTCAGGGCAGGCAACAGAAACAGTGCAAACCACATAATGCCGGCAATAATCAGTGCCTTCTTTTTGTTATTCGAGCCGGGAACTGAGCCGCGGCCATATGCAAATACTATTCCAAACAAGGAGCCCAGCGATAGTCCCAGAATAGTGCCGGCGGCAATTTCTCCCCCTCTCTGCCAGACCCGATAAGCTGCAAACTCTAACGGGTTGATCATTTCGCCACTCTTTTCAGAATTTTCTGTTTCAAGTTGGATTGCGCGGTCGACGTACGGCTCTACTATGATCTGGTTCACGGCACCAAGGATTGTCCCGGCGATTGCGCCTGAAATGAGGGTGATGGCGANNCCAGTTGTTTCCCGGACTGCCGCCGCTTCCGTCAGCTGGCGGAGAAAATCCAAGGACTTCACCCTGATCGAATCCCACCATAAAGACTCCAAATGCAAGTACTGCAAGAAGAATACCTATTGCAGTTTTCGAAACACCTATGGAAGAATTGGATGTAATCTGATTGCCTTGAGACATTGCATCTGGGATGTATGCCGGCATTATATAAAGAATCGGATGGTTTATCCAACTCGCGCACAATGAATAAATTCGTCGATGTGCTTTTGCTGACAATGCACATGTACATCAAGGCGCTTGAAAAAATTGCGAGCAGATACGCTCCAAGCAGAGTTCTTTCCTTTGATGTCGTGCACGTGTTCGCCGCGCTGCAGCTAATAAGAAAGAGGGGGAGGACAAGCAGGGATGCGTTGTCTAGCAGCTTAGCGCTTGGCGAAGGATCCGTCAAGACGCTGGTAAAACACATGAAGATGCACGGGGTTGTGCAGACTTCAAACGGCGGCACAAGAATGACCCCAAAAGGCAAAGGCATATGCGAAGGACTTTTGTCGGTCATGCCTTCCGAGCTGAGCCTGCCCAGGTGTTCTGTTGCTCTCGGCAAGTTCAATTATGCAGTACTTGTCAGAGAATTTGGCTTTGCAGTCAAATCGGGGATAGAACAGCGTGATGCTGCCATAAAGATGGGCGCGACTGGTGCTACCACACTCGTCTTCAGGGAGGGCAAGTTTGTGATGCATGCAAGCACCCACGACTCGTTCAAGAAGGAGCCTATTGTGCGCAGGATTCTTGTGGAGAAGTTCGGGCCGGAAGAAGGCGACGTAATCATAATAGGGAGCGCAGACAGCAGCGAGAAAACAGCCGAGCTCGCGGCCAAGAATGCAGCGTTACTGACTATCTTTGGCCACGAGAAGCATCAATGAGCTTCCGTCCGAGTTCCGTCCCTGTTGTAAACGTAGACTTTGCCAGCCTGCTCGTCCAGAGTTTTCTTGTGTGAGCCATCGCAGAATGGCTGATTGCTGCTTAAACCGCACATGCATATCCACTTTGATTCGCCACCAACTTTGACTGGCATCGGGCCCTTGTCTTCCTTTCTAACTAGTCTTGCCATGATCTGAGGTATGCGGGGCACTTAAATAAACTTGGCAGTAATTCTGCGCTGACTTAGTTTTTCAGCCTTCACTAGCTCGTGACCGCATCCGGGTGTAGGTCCCTTCTGTGCTCTTCCATGACGTCGATGTTATCGAATTTCTTGCCGCATATGTCACATTTTTTCCTGCTGCGCCGGCCGTAAAGGTAGTCAGCAAGCCTCATCAGGTAAATGCTAAATCCCCACATCAATAATTAGTGTGCGTCTTCTCTTTAATAGTTTAACCATACTTTATGTCAAACCTTATGTCATGTTGTGGAACACTGATTGTCGGAATTTGCAAAGATACCAATCTTTTTACAGTCCCGCCAGTGCATAATTCGCAGGTAACTGCTCGTGTCAAATGCACTGCAAAAACTGGTACGATTCTGGCAAAGGTACGAGAATCTCAGCCTGAAGATAGCATTCGTACTGATATCACTCCAGCTGGTACACCTCTATTGGCTCACGGCCGACGTCGTGGTGAAGCGGATAACAGGAGAAAGCGCACTTGGCTTGCAGCTGAACGGCCCGCTCGGCTTTTTTCATAGTCATCGATTACATCGAGATCCCGGGACTTGCGGCGGGTCTGACCTACTATGCGCTGAGCCTTTACAGACATCAGAAGAGCTCGACTAAGAACGTGCTGCTACTTGCGATGCTTGCCGTGCAGGTATTCCACATATTCTGGATAACAGACGAGGTGGTCTACGAAGCATTCTTTGGATCGTCCAACGCGGTCGAAATCCCTTACTATGCGGCATGGATAGCGATACTGATCGACTACTTGGAACTGCCTGTAATAGGAGACCTGTTTTACAAGACGATTGTAAAGGGCAAGCGATAATTTCTGCAGCGGGTTCCGCTGGCACACAGATAACGAGTCAATGCAAGTAGCGTTCAAACCAACCACATGCAAGGCGCGCGACATCTTGGAGCTTTCCGGGCTCTTCGAAAAGGTGTGTGGCTCCTGGCACTATCTCAATCTTCTTATCTTTTATTTTCAATTTATCAAATGCTTCTTTGTTCATGCCAATGACAGGGCGATCGTTTCCTCCAACGATAAAGAGCGTAGGCGCGCGGACTTTATCCAAGTATTGCCCCGCCAAATCAGGCCGCCCACCACGAGAAACAACTGCCCTCACTATCTCTTGTTTTTTCG
>DAOL01000026.1:4427-5009 GCA_002501845.1 Nitrososphaera sp. UBA217 | reverse complement strand
ATCCAAAATCATAGAGTGAACGTTTCCTTTACAGCATGTGCAACCTGAACAATCCACGGCAAAGTCATGGTTACATGTTTTACAGGTGCACACGCTGTCAGGAAATGAGCCACTCTTGCTACTCAATGGTTTTAATCATGGGAACAAATGAATTTAACAATTTAAAAACGCTCATCACTGTGACTCATTTGCACCAAACTGTATCATGTTTAGCGACATATAATATGAAATGGTCAAAGTAATGCAGATAGGCGCAGGGCCTAGCATTTACAGTTAAGGCCACCCCCTCCCCTGAGGGTGCTCCATCTGTTATTAGCAGATTTATCGAATCTTTTTCGATGTCAACAAGAGTACAAGCGGAAGCATCCAAACCGCAAAGAAAGATGCAAAAATGCAATCGCTGCGAGGCCGCTGGTTTTCCGAACCAGCCAATAGCCTTTGAAAAGATGGGCGAAGACCTGGCAACAGGCAAGATCAATTGGAAGCTGGTGGACGAAAATGGCAATGAGCATGTGCACAAGGGCGCGTCGGCATTTGGGTCTAGGCGCAAGCGCATTGTGGACATTGCCACGGTGACAGATG
>DAOL01000026.1:0-4419 GCA_002501845.1 Nitrososphaera sp. UBA217 | reverse complement strand
ATCACGTCGCTTGACGCGCCTGTCATGAGTTGGTAGTGGATTCCCTGAGTAATAAGGAAAAGTCAGGAAGGTTTTGGACACTCTTCCATAGGCCAAATGAAGATCTCCTTTCCAGGTAGTTTCCAAAGCTGATCCGCATAGAGACTCGTATTGTCAATGTGACAGCGCTCACACATGTTGACCGAGACATCGTCTGAAGGCTTGCCTATCAGCATGAGAAACTCTTTTGCATACTCGACTGCCTTGGAGTCAATATCCTTCGGTACCTGCGACGCCTGGCCCTTGTCAGTCGGTATAAATACGTCAAAATGCAACCTGCCCTTGTCAGCGTAAGTATTGTATACCACTACCTTTTTCCCTGACCCGTGATATGGTTCTAGCTTTTGCATGGCAGTGTAAGATGGGAAACGGAATTTATTTCTTACTCAAGTTTGTCGCACCTGCACTCGCTGCGGACAAGAGATCCCTCCTTGCTGATGTAACAATGGAGGTCAGGTCCTTGTCCGCTGTGTCTGTGCAATTGCTGATGAGGTCCTGGCCTTCCTTTTCCTATCTTCGATCGCCATTTACCTCTTCTTGACCTGCACCGTATATCTGGATTAATAGGAAAATCAGCCGTGATATCCCGCAAATGCAAGATATACATAAGGCGCAGGAGCGTACTGAAAATACAAATTGCTCTCGCTGATACGCGACTATCACTCANNGGCGACATGCTCAACTTTGGGTACTGGAATGGCAATGCTTCAGATCTTGTGGAAGCCCAAGATAATTTGTGCCTGCTGGTAGATGACATAGCCGAGCTCGGCTCTGCTAAGAGGCTGGTAGACGTAGGAAGCGGGCTGTCTGCGCCCGCGGCGAGGTGGAAGTCTGCGCATAGTCCCCTTGAAATCAGCTGCGTCAACATCAACTTCCAGCAGTTGCTTTCTGCAAAGCAGACAAATGCCTCACTCCTAAACTCGACTTCTACCGCATTGCCATTTCTTGACAAGTCTGCGGACAGGATAGTTGCACTCGAATCTGCACAGCACTTCAAGCCGCTTGACAAATTCATCAAAGAGTCTAGAAGAGTGTTAGAGCCAGGAGGCCTACTCGTTATTGCAATGCCGGTCGTGACGGCAGCGCACCCATTCTTTAAACTCGGAATACTTTCCTGGACCTGGTCGTCAGAACATTACGAGTTGAAATACGTGGAATCATCCATAGCGAAAAACGGATTCAAACTCAAACATATCAGGCACGTTGGTCATCAGGTTTACGAACCATTGACTGACTATTACGTTTTTCACAGGAGAGCCCTGAGGGAAAATATTTTGAAAAGGTACCCTGCTTTTCTTGAAAGCGTGCTTTACAATTCCCTTTTGAAGATGAGGGACGTGTCCAGAAAAGGAATAATCGACTATATCATAATAAAGGCATCATAGGAAAATCGTCCAGGGTTATTAATGGAATTTCGCCGCTCTGAACCTCGTATTGTGTCGATCGTCGTTTCACAGTACTTCGTCAACACGCAGACATCAGAAAAAGACAAGACGAAAGTTCCCAGCTTAGGCTAATTATTCAAAGTTAATGTGCCCTAATAACATATCTAATAAATTTTCTAGATCTCGGGATGTGTCACAATAAATATTCTTGAGTTTATTCAGAGTCCATGAGCGTTTGGCCAAGGGTAATTCTGCGACGGATTTACCATTTTTCTCTGCTTATATGGCTGGCTGCAAACCGAAGAGTTACCAATGCTATGCGTCATTACCAAAAGACCCGTTTCGACGATAACGGTTTTGTCGAAAACTATAACGGCGACAAAGATTATCATACGCTATTATTAGCCCTCGTCATTGTCGGAATATTTGCAGGTTCGGTGATATCGTTTGCTTACGAGTCAGCGAGAGCTGCATGTAATGTGGACACTGATGCACCTTCGAATTCTAGCCACCTTCCTCTTTCAGAAATATATCCTGTTAATAAAGTACGTTCAGGGCTTGTTGCTTTCGATTCACTCACAAAAGGCAATCTAGACAATTGGACTGTATATGGCAGTGCAGTTGCTCGGGAAGCTCCCTACAGGTATTTTGAAAACTCAACCGGCCTTTATCTCGGTATACGCGCAGCGAACAGTGGTCAATGGGCCGGCATTTTCGCTAAAACGCCTTCTACGAATGCCTACCTTTTCCACGCTCTTCTGACCTTGCCATACGCGACAATTTCAAATAACGTATTTAATACAGGTCTTTACGTTCAAACTACGTATAATGGGTTGGTAAATTATGTGACATGTGTAGCAATTGTCAGCCAGTCGGGGTACTATTGGTCGGTCGTTCTAGCTACGGGCAGCCAAGATGGTGCAGAACATTTCACCACACTATGGGCTGACCACAGCAGCAACCAGCCCCTCACAAGAGAGTGCACCATTATCACAAATGGAGAGAACTATCTGAAAGTGTATTTGGACGGGGTTTCCGTCTATTCAAATAGCACACTTGAATTGACTATGCCAGCGCCATTTTACGCGTTTGTTGAGGTGCAAACGACAACTTCTAGCAAGATGCGATTCGGAGCCTACGCCGATTACTATGCGACATTAAACAATGACATTAGATTAATGAATGCACCTCGTAGCGGAATAGTGCAAATAATCGATTCTTCCACCGGCAATCAAATTGCAAATGGAACGGTGGGATGGGATGGTACTGCGAGATTTGATGTAGGAATGTATCGCATGCCGATAAACAATGCACTCATTAACATATACGACTCAAGTGCAAGAGACTTGATTGCTTCTGGTACCACTAAACTATGGGGAGGAGATGTCTATTCAGTTGCTAGCGGACAATCTAACGAGGACCTGAAATGTATTACGGTACCGAATCTTGATCCCATGTAACCGTACAGTCGTACCCTCATAACCTGGGATAATCTTCACGAAGATGCCACCTACATTTCCATTACTCCAACCATGTCCCTATATGTCGTGGGGGAATCATTACAATGTACTAGAGACCTGAGCAGAACTGAACTAGTACTGAATCTACTGGTATAGACGAGATGTGCATCAAATAAAGCGCGACATCCATGAATGATGCGATTACATGCTCTCAAACAAACTGCAGCGGTTTTAAGAGCCATGTTGTTTGTAGTAGAAAAAATAATTTGCCGGTTATGGATATCAGGAGTGCCGACGAATTTGAAGGGGATGATACTGCTATCCTCACCAAGCCGATCTTGTTGATTGGGATCAGAGCTTAAAAGTTGTTAGAGAGAATATATAATCAATCCGTAAATAGTTCTCATTGCTATTGAGTCACTTATATGATGGAGGGCAAGGGTTACCGAAAAGTTGCCACAAGAAAGGAGTTGAAAGAAGGTGCGCTTCTAAGAGTCGAGCCAGATGGTAAGCCGATTGTATTGATACGGGTTGACGGGAAGTTGTTCGCCATGGACGCCGTCTGCTCGCATGAAGGTGGGCCTCTTGAAGAGGGAACGTTGGAAGGATACAAACTGAAATGTCCTTGGCATTATGCGATTTTCGATATACGTTCCGGCAAGGTTTCTGCCGAGACTGATTGGGCGACAGACCTAGAGTCTTATGCTGTGCAGATTGACCCAGCTACTGGCGACATAATGGTAAATCCCAATGCACCGTCAACAAGCCGTGGAGAGGAATCTGTACGGCAGGAAACGGGTCTGCAGAATAAGGGACGAACAGAAGAGCAACAGGTAGAGACGTTTCCTCAGTTCAACCTAACACTAAAGAAAAAAGAAAAACTCGAAGGAACTGACATTATGACATTCACCTTCACAAAAGGCGAAGATTCGAAAATATTGGACTACAAAGCAGGGCAATTTGCATTCTTTCCACTTGATGATGTCAAGAATGACCCCAAGGGCCCGGTAAGGCACTTTTCCATTGCTTCTTCCCCAACTGAAGATAAGATAATTATTAGCACAAGAATCAGGGAGACACCATACAAACAAAAACTTGCATCCTTGGAAGATGGAGCTAAAATAAAGGTGAGCCGGGCCGCCGGCGAATTCATTCTCCACGATGATTATTCTAAGCCTGCCATATTCTTGTCAGGTGGCATTGGCGTGACACCTTTCAGAAGCATGATAAAATATGCTACAGACAAGAAATTGAAAGCCAAGATAGTTATGTTTGACTCCAATAGAAATATGCAAAACATACTTTACAAGGATGAGTTCGATTCATGGTCCAATGAAAACCCAAATCTGAAGGTGATCTATACAATCACCGATGAGGAACCATCTGAGTGGAAAGGAGAACGAGGTAGGATCGACAAGACGATGATAGACAGACATCTTAGCAATGAGCAAGTTGCGGAGTCCATATTTTACATATGCGGCCCGCCGGGAATGCTGAAGACTATGCAAGGACTCCTTCAAGATGAACTACGGATT